>CAMHUJ010000282.1 GCA_946188175.1 uncultured Ruminococcus sp. | reverse complement strand
ACCGCACATTTTGTGTTTGACGGCACAAACTGGACAATCGAAAGCTATGATTTTCAATAATAACGAAAACGGAACTGCCTGCGGGGATCGTCCTTCGCAGGCAGTTTTATTATATCATAGTTCGCTGAAAAAAACAATGCTTTTCGGGAATCTTCCCGCTGTTTGAGCTAAGCGAGCGTTTTTTGATCAACATGACAGATCGCCAGACAGCGGATGCAGCATAATTTCCGTTTTCCACCTGTTATCAAAGCAAAAGCAAAGCCCTGAAAACCCGCTGTTCTGCGAAGTTTTCAGGGCTTCGGTGATTATTCCCATTCCACCGTTCCGGGGGGTTTGGACGTAATATCATAAACGACGCGGTTGACATGTGCGACCTCATTGCAGAGGCGGTTCGAGACGCGCGCCAGCACATCGTAGGGGATGCGCGCCCAGTCTGCGGTCATGAAATCATCGGTTGTAATTGCGCGAATGGCGATCAGATGATCGTAGGTACGGTGATCGCCCATGACGCCGACCGTATGCACATCCGGCAGGACGGCGAAGAACTGCTTGAGCTCGCGTTCCAGACCGCTCTTCTGAATCTCATCACGGAAAACGGCATCGGCTTCCTGCAAAATACGGATTTTCTCCGCGGTAATCTCGCCGATGATGCGGACGCCGAGACCCGGTCCCGGGAACGGCTGCCGCCAGACCAGCTCATGCGGAATGCCGAGCTTCTCACCGACCGCACGGACCTCATCCTTGAAAAGATCGGCGAGCGGCTCAATCGTACCGGCAAATATGATATCCTCGGGCATCTCGACCATATTGTGATGCGTCTTGATGACGGCGGTGCTGCCCTTTCCGGCTTCATTGCCCTTGCCGCTCTCGATTCGGTCGGGATAGATCGTACCCTGTGCAAAATATCCGTCGGAACCGGTCTCACGGATTTTATCCCAGAAGACATTATAGAATTCCTTGCCGATGATATGACGCTTCTGCTCCGGATCGTATACACCCTTCAGCTTTTCAAGAAAATGCGCCTGACAGTTCACGCGGACAAAGTTCATGTCGAACAGCTCCGTGAAGGTCTCCTCGACGAAATTGCCCTCATCCTTGCGCATGAGTCCCTGATCGACAAAGACGCAGGTCAGCTGCCTGCCGACTGCTCTGCTCAGCAGTGCCGCCGCGACAGAGGAATCCACGCCGCCCGAGAGTCCGAGCACGACCTTCTTGTCGCCGATCTGTGCGCGCAGCTTTGCGACGGTCTTCTCAATGAAATCATCCATGACCCAGTCGCCCTTGAAGCCGCAGACATGATAGAGGAAATTATGCAGCAGCTCCTTGCCGAAGACGCTGTGCGTAACCTCCGGATGAAACTGCACCGCATAGAGCCTGCGCGCCGGATTTTCAAATGCGGCGCAGGGACAGTCCGCCGAGGTCGCAGTGACGCGGAAATCCTCAGGCAGCCTGCTGACGAAATCGGTATGGCTCATCCAGACGGTGCTCTCCGCCGGAATGCCGTCAAACAGCAGGCTTCCTTCCTGATGCGTGATATCAATTTTGCCGTATTCGGATTTCTCACAGCTTTCAACGGTGCCGCCGAGCGTATAAGCCATGAGCTGGCAGCCGTAGCAGATGCCGAGCGTCGGGATGCCGAGATCGAAATATTCCTTTGCGATATGCGGCGACGCGGCATCATACACGCTGTTCGGACCGCCGGTGAAAATGATACCGGAAGGATTCAGTGCCTTGATCTCCGCAAGCGGCGTATCATATCGCTTGATCTCACAGTAAACGCCGCATTCACGGACGCGCCGTGCAATGAGCTGGTTATACTGCCCGCCGAAATCGAGCACAATACAGAGCTGATTTTCCATGCAGTTCTCCTTTCAGAAAACAGAATGCCGCAGGATTGCGGCACAGGAGTTAATTGGATATTCATATTATATCATTTTTTCCGTTTGATTGCAAGAGGACAGGCGAAAAAAACAGTCCCCGCCTGTGCAGTTTTCCGTATCGCTCAGAAACATTTGAAGCCCGTCGGGAGCTTTTGGTAAACACGGCAAAAAAACGGAACCGCCGCACCGGAATCGGTACGGCAGTTCACTTGGAGGTTATGAGCACCTTAATTTCAGTATCAGATCCGTTCAGGCTTCGGCAGCGGATGCGGGGCTTCCGGTGTCTCCGGCGCCTCCGGATGCGCCTGCAAATGCGGCGGAACGAGCTTTTTCGGCTGCTTGTTCCGGTTTTCCGTATTTTCGGGCAGACCGTTGTTTTCCGCATCGGGATGTGCATTCTCCTGCCGTTCGTGATTATCCTGCTCGTGATTTTCCTTCGGACCGGGAACATCCGGCTGAACGTGCAGACCGGGCTTTTCCGGCTTGACGGGCTCCGGATCGGCTTTGTCGGGCTTGGTACCGGCATCCGTTTTACCTTCCTGATTTCCCTGATCCGCCTTCGGCTCCGAATGGCTGCCGTGCTCCGGCGGAACGGGCGGTTCGGCAGGCGGTGCAGGCGGCTCGGCATGCTCCGGCGGCTGAACGGCAGCAGGCTTCTCCTGACCGTCCGGCTTCTTATGCTCCTGCGGCGGTGCAGGCTGATTCAGACCCGGCTCTGCGCCCGGCTTGGCAGGCTTCTCAGGCTTCTCAGGCTTTTCAGGCTTGACGGGCGCTGCCGGTTTTGCTTCCGGCTCCGTGGCAGCAACCGTTTCAGTCACGGCTGTGACCCCCGGATGTGCGGTCAGATCCTGCACATTTGCATGCAGCTTCAGCTTGCTGATGTCATCCTCCAGCTCGGATTTGAATGTATCATACGCATCGGAATCCTGTGCGGAGATATAGACATCGACCGTATCGCCGTCGCTGATGCTGCCGTTCGCCTTTTGCAGCGCAAGCAGCTCATGCGCAACGGTGACCTTGTTCTTGTGTCTGCCGTCATAGCTTTCGAGCAGCGCGGTACCGGCATCATTTTCACTTTTCAGCCGGACAACCTTGCCCTCCTGATTGAGATACATCTGAATACTCGCATCCGAATTGAGTATAATCACGGATTCGGTTCTGTAATTTTTGATATAATGGAAATAACCTGCACCGGCCGTCAGCAGCAGGCAGGCAGCAGCTGCCGAAACACGCATCACGATGCGCCGGATGCGCGGAGCAGTCTGCTTCGCATTTTCTGCGTTTTCTTCCGTGCTGCGCTGCATCAGGAGCGGTGACGTAACGGTCTGTCCGACGCTGTAATGCAGATTCGCCGCATGGAAAAAGCGCGATTCTTCATCCATGAGGATCGCATAAGCCTCATGGCATTCCATAACGATATACTTCATAGCTTCCTCCCCCCTCTGAGCACCTGCATGATATGGCCGCGCAAAATCTCATAGCCGTTGGTACAGATCAAAAGTACGGCTACGAGATAGCGGCGGTGACGCTCCAGCGATTTGCGCTCGACGCCGGAGCCCTTTGCGAGCTTGGCAATCGGAACGCGCTTTGTCCGCAGAAAATCCTCCAGCAGCTCAGGGTGACTTCTGGCATAGGCGATTGCCTTCTGACAGTTTGCAAGTGACCGCTCCTGCTGCGGCGAATTCTCTGCAACATCGTGCATAGAGACGCCGAAATCGAGCATCTGTGCCGAAAGCTCCGCGATTTCCTCTCTGGTCGCATCGCGGACCTCGGCTTCTTCATAGGCATCATGCGTATCGGGAATGGTATCAAGAAGCGCATTCTGGTCTTCATCACCGGGTGTATCGAGCGAAATCCGACCGTAATTGCGCCGTTCTTTGCGGTAATTGTCGATCAGGCGGTTTTTGATTTGCAGGGCAGCGAAATTCAGGAACGCGCCGCGCGATTCGGAATAGCTGCCGATCGCCTCATAAAAAGCGAACATTGCGATGCTGAGTTCATCATCGCTGCTGTTCGGCGGACGA
>CAMHUJ010000281.1 GCA_946188175.1 uncultured Ruminococcus sp. | reverse complement strand
TAAGGGCTCCTATGTCGAGATCATTGCGCAGGGAGAGCCGGAAATGCTTGAAAAATTCGCGGCTGAAATCCGGAATCATCCGCCGGAGCGCTCGATGATTCTCGCAATGGACAGCGAAACGGTTGAAGCATCGGAAATTGCGCAATATCTAGGATTTTCAATCATTGAAAGTGAGAAGGAATACGGAGATATCTTCGTATCTCCGGATATTGCAACCTGCGAAAAATGCCGCGCGGAGCTGTTTGATCCGCGGAACCGGCGGTACCTGCACCCGTTCATCAACTGTACGCAGTGCGGTCCGCGGCTGACGATTCTGGATGCGATGCCCTATGACCGCGAGCGCACCAGCATGCACGAATTTCCGATGTGTCCGGACTGCGACGCGGAGTATCATGACCCCGAAACGCGGCGCTATGATGCGCAGCCGAACTGCTGCAATGACTGCGGTCCGGAGCTGTATATAATTGGTACTAAATTGCGCGGCAGCGATGCGATCACAGCGGTTCGGAAGGCGATCTCCGAAGGCAAAATCGCAGCGATCAAGGGCATCGGCGGCTTTCATTTGTGCTGCGATGCGAAAAATCCGGATGCCGTCCGGCGGCTGCGCGAACGCAAGCACAGACCGATGAAACCCTTTGCCGTCATGATGAAAAACATCGAAACGGCGGCGCGCGAATGCATCATACAGGACGGGCAGCGCGCGATGCTGACCGGCTGGCAGAAGCCGATACTGCTGCTTGAAAAGCGCGAACCTGCGTCAATTTGCGATAACATTGCACCGGATAACCGGACCGTCGGCGTGATGCTGCCGTATGCGCCGGTACAGATGCTGCTGTTCGATTATCCGGACGGTATAAATATGACTGACTGTCTTGTCATGACGAGCGGAAATGCGCGCGGCGCGCCGATCTGCCGGAATGATAAAGATGCGGTAAAGGAGATCGGTAATTTCTGTGATCTGATTCTTTCGCACAATCGAAAAATCCGCCTGCGTGCTGACGATTCGGTCTGTGACTGGCTCGACGGCAAGCCCTATATGATCCGGCGGTCACGCGGATTTGCGCCGCTGCCGGTCATGCTGCCGCATAAGAAGCATCCGCAGGTGCTGGCAATCGGCGGCGAGCTGAAAAATACATTCTGTATAGCAAAAGGCGGTCTGCTCTATGCGTCGCCGTTTGTCGGGGACATGGCGGATATCCGCACGGTACAGGCACTGCGCGAGTCGGTTGACCGGATGTGCGGACTGCTCGAAGCAGAACCGGAGCTGATTGTCTGCGACATGCACCCGCTGTACAATACGGTGACGGTTGCGCAGGAAATCGCGCAGGAGCGTGGAATTCCGCTGATTCAGGTGCAGCATCACTATGCGCATATTCTGTCGTGCATAGCGGAAAACGACGTCACGGAGCCCGTAATCGGATTGAGCATGGACGGCACCGGCTACGGCACGGACGGCACAATCTGGGGCGGCGAGCTGCTGCAATGCGACCCGCACGGCTTCCGGCGGCGCGGCAGCGTACAGCCGTTCATGCAAACCGGCGGCGACCTCTCAGCAAAGGAGGGCTGGCGGATCGCGGCGGCGCTGCTGCGTGACGAAAATCCGGATTCTGCGCAGAAAATCTGCGAATCACTCGGCATTTGCAGCGCGCAGGAATACACCGTGCTCGGCAATATGGCGCGCATGGGCATCAACAGCGTGAAATCGACAAGCTGCGGACGTATTTTCGACGCAGTATCTGCGATTCTGGGGATTCGCCGCGCGGTGACATTTGAAGGCGAGGCGTCCACGGCGCTGATGTATGCAGCGGAGCGATTTGCGCAGAAAAACGGCGATACGGCATGTGATCTGCCTGCGGAAATCCGCTGCGAAAACGGTTTCCTGACGATGCAGACAACCGCACTCGCAGCGGAGATCGCGCGGCGGTATCTCGCAGACCGGACGCCGGAGCATCAGCAGTATCTTGCGTATCAGTTTCATGCCGCGCTGGCAGAAATGTTCTGTCAGGCTGCTATGAAAATGCGCGAAGATACGAGCATATCAATCTGTGCGCTCAGCGGCGGCGTCTTCCAGAACCGGCTGCTGACACGGCTCTGCCGCGATAAACTGTCGGCTGCCGGATTGACTGTTCTGCTGCACAGTCTGATTCCGCCGAACGACGGCGGTATCTGCATCGGGCAGGCAATGTACGGCATGTATCATGAAGGAGGAAAGCAATGATCGGTGAGATTGTAACGGTGACAGTGGACCGTCCGCTCGGCAGTGCGCATCCGGATTATCCGGAGATGATCTACCCGCTGAATTACGGCTATATCGAAGGCATTATGGCGCCCGACGGCGAGGAGCAGGATGCCTATATCCTCGGCATACAGAAGCCGGTTCAGCAGTTCACGGGCAGAATCATTGCAATCGTCCGCCGCGCGGATGATATCGAGGAGAAATGGGTCGTCTGTCCCGAAAATCAGACCTATACAAAGCAGGAGATTGCGGAGTTGATCCGCTTTCAGGAACAATATTTTCAATCGGAAATTATTACGGAGGGATAAATTATGTGTGTCGGATTATCTGCAAAAGTTGTGAGAGTTGCGGAGGGCACCGCACTGATCGACGCGAGCGGTGCGCAAAGAGAGGTCAGCGCAGGCGTGCTGGACGATCTCGAGCCGGGCGATTTTGTCATGGTTCACGCAGGCGTCGCAATCGCCAAGATTACTGAGGATGATGCCGCGGAGGCAGACGAGGTCATGGAGGATTTGCTGTGAACGAAAGTGCAATGCGTGCAAAGGAAATCATCACCGGATACAGCGGCAGACCGCTCCGGATTATGGAGGTCTGCGGAACGCATACGCATGAGATTTTCCGGCTCGGACTGCGGAAGCTCCTGCCGCCGCAGATCGACCTGATCTCCGGTCCGGGATGTCCGGTCTGCGTGACGGCGGTCGGATTCATCGACGAGGCATGCTGGCTCGCACTCGAAAAAGGATGTATCATCTGCACATTCGGTGATCTGATCCGTGTACCGGGTACGGAGATGAGCCTTGCCGGTGCGCGTGCGAAGGGTGCGGACATCCGTCCGGTTTATTCACCGCTTGATGCGGTCGCACTGGCGAAGGATAATCCGGAGAAACAGGTCGTTTTTCTTGCGGTCGGATTTGAAACAACGACCCCGTCGGCATGTCTTGCGGCGAAGCAGGCGAAGGAGGCAGGGCTTACAAATTTCTCCCTGCTGACCGCGAATAAAACAATGCCGAATGCGTATCAGGCGCTTGTCGGCTCGGCGGATGCATTTCTTTACCCCGGACATGTCAATGCGATCACGGGCAACGCGACCTGCATCAGATTATGCGAAGAACAGGGCGTTTCCGGTGTCGTTGCCGGATTCACGGCGAGTGAACTGCTGACAGCGCTTGCCGTGACGATCAGGCTGCTCGAGGAGGGCAAGCCGTTCTTCCGCAACTGCTATCCGCGTGTCGTGAAGGACGAGGGCAATCCGGCGGCACTGCGCATGATGCAGGAGGTCATGGAGCCCTGCGACAGCGAATGGCGCGGGCTCGGGATGATTCCCGCTTCCGGCATGAAGCTGCGCGCGGAATTTGTGGATTACGATGCGCGGCTGAAATACGATATGCCGGTGATCACGGGCAAACCGAATCCGGCATGCCGCTGCGGCGATGTCTTGCAGGGAAAGATTCGCCCCTGCGACTGCAAGGTCTTTGGCACGGGATGTACCCCATTGCATCCGGTCGGCGCGTGTATGGTCTCCGATGAGGGCGCATGTGCTGCGTATTATCAATATTCGTGATTGAGGTATTGGAAAGAAATGGGTGTGGGTTCTACCCACCCATTGCATCCCGTGGGGGCATGTATGGTCTCCGATGAGGGCGCATGTGCTGCGTATTATCAATATTCGTGATTGA
>CAMHUJ010000280.1 GCA_946188175.1 uncultured Ruminococcus sp. | reverse complement strand
TATTCATTGACAGCTTCCCTTTCATACATCTGGGCAAAATCATGGGTTCCGGTTTCGGCAGCTTTCGATATATAATTTTACTACAAAGCAGCAATATTGTCAAGTATTTTTAGGCGTATAAAGGCATGAATTGTGCTGTTTGCCGCCCAAAAGGACGTAAATCCAGTCATTCTGCAAATTGTGTATTGTTTTTTTGCAAACTCTGTGGTATGATATGATTATCGGGTTATACCCCGACGAAAACCGACGTAATGTGATAACCCAAAGGAGGTATCCAGCTATGCTGTACAAAAGACTGCTCTCAATTCTCAGCACTGCCGTTTTTGCAATCAATGCTGTACCGTCACTTCCTGCTGCGGCATCTGACAACACGCCGTCCGCCGTCCTTTCCGGACAGGCAGAAACCGAAAAACAATTATTTGCGCCCGGTTTCGACTGGGAACGCTACGGCAGCGCCACGATCAGTGTCGGGCAGCCGCAGCCCAACACAGCAGACGGATACCGCGGCGTCTGCGGCACGCTCTCCGAGCCCGAGATCGACTTCTATCTCATCTGGGACTGGGACGGTACGCGCCCGAAGCCTGCCGAAAAACCGGTCGGCACCATGTCCGCCGAACAGTGCGAATATGAAATCTACCGCTGCGAGGCAGGCAAAAGCCTGCTGCATCCGGAGAACAAGCATGTTGAATACTGGAGCATTCCGGTGGAGAATACCGTCAGAAAGGGTATGAATATCAATTTCTGGCTCAGCTATCATCTGGAAGGCTGGACAAACTGCGGTCTGCCCGTCGGCAGACTCGAAACGCTGGCGCACTTTGTCGCCGAAAAGCAGGAGAAGGGCGGATATTCAGTCAGTATCCCTGCGGACAGCGCAATCAGCGGCAGCTTTGAATCCGGCACACCCGAACAGCAGCCTGTCCGCCTGAAAACCGGCGCGATGTATGACTATTTCAACTGGGAGCTCTATCAGACGCCGGAGGACGGCACTGCATGGGTCGCGCGGAATGCCGCGAACGGTATCACTGCGACCTGGGAAAACATCCCTGCCGGCGGACGCACCCTGTTTGATTGCTGCAAGCGTATGGATGCAGACATCTCCCGACGGTACAAATTCATTCATTACGATTATACCGCAACGGCAGATTTCACCGGCAACGCAAGCGTCGGTGTCATTGCCTTGCTGGCGGACGATCTGACAGCATCCGGACGTCAGAGCGAGGTGCAGATCATTGATGCATGGGGCGAGACCCGTCCGGAAACCGATACCAAATGCGGCGAGATCACAATCGAAGGCATCGGCTATGATGTCTATGAAACCAACATCTCAATGGTTCTCGGCGGTTCGTTTGAAAAAGTAAACCGAAAGCAGTTCCGCGTGATTCGCAAAACGAATCAGAAGCCGAAGAATCCGGAGGATACGTATTCGGCATCGCATAATATCACGGATATTCTTTCCGATCTGCTGCAATATCATCTGGATTCATCCACACTCCGATATGTCAGTCTGTTTGCCGAGGTCGAAAACGGCAGCGGCACCGTGAATTTTACGAAGAACACACCGGTGCAGAATGAAGCTGAAACCGTCGCACCGGCTGCGGAACCCGCGGACGGATATTACTGGCTTCCGGCACACTACGGCACGGAGCTAGCATCTGAATTTGCATATCAAGACAATGGCAGATATACTGCAAGCTGGACAAATGCATATGATGTCGGATGCGAGTGCGGTCAGACGGATTTTGACATGCGGGGATCTTCCACGCTATGCTATCGGTATACCGCAGATGTCAATGCGACCGGCAGCGTTGCCGTCGGCGTGCGGTGCATATTCAGCAATCCGTCTGTCTCGGTTTTCATCACCGACGGAATGAAGGGCGGCATGCCGCGGTATTTCCGGAAAACCGGCACGGAAAAGATCGGCAGTACCATGTACGACATCTGGATATACAGCGCACCTGCATCTGCCGGACAAACCGCCGGCGGCCCATACTGGTTCGTCAGCCAAAAGAATCAGCTTGATGCAGCGAACGGCACTGTCAGCCAGACGGTCAATCTGACGGATGTCATGGCGGTATTGGAAAAATGCGACCCCGATCTTTCACTCGATCATCCGGAGCGTGCGGGAGCATCCTTCTGCGCATATGATCACAGCACCGGCAGCGTCGCATTCAAAGAAAACGGCTTCACGGATACTGCATCCGGCACGGAGCCTGAAAAGCAGCAGAACATTCAAAACGGCGACATCAACTGCGACGGTGTGATTGATGTCAGCGATGCCGTTCTCCTCGCGCGGTTTGTCGCCGAGGACAGCACCGTCGTCATCAACGAGCAGGGCAAAGCAAAGGCGGATGCCGACGGAAACGGCAAGGTCGAAGCAGATGATGTGATCCATATTCTGCGCATCATCGCAAAGCTCATCTGAACGGCTCCCCTGCTCACGCAAATGACAGCCAATGCACACATGTTTTCGTGTGTGAAATTGTTTTTGACAGAATCAGGAGTAAAATCATGAAAAAACTAACAAAATACAATGCCGGTGTTATCATCCTCACAGCCGTGATGTTTGCCGCGATCATCGGCTTCAAGCTGTGGCTCGCGGATCACTGTGCGAAAACCAATTCGCCGTTCTGGATTCTGATTGATATGTCTACAAACGGCTTTTTCTTCGGGATCATCCTCCTGACGATGATCGCGGTACTCTGTATTCCGGATTCCCGAAAAACCATGCGTGCCGATCTGCTCGAAGCGATCAAAAGTCCGCTGTGCAAAAAGATTCTGACGGTTCTGCTGATCTTTCTCGTTGTGATTCAGGTGCTGCCCTATACAGAGCGGTTCAGCAATCTGCGAATCAATGGCAAAAAGCCGCTCCGGCTGCAATATAACTATTATCTGCTCCGCGATGCATTTGACCGCGAGACAGAAACCGTGAAAATCAACGGAAAGAGCTTTCGCATCGGAGACAATTTCTTTGACATGCCGATCAGACGCGGCCTTTCGCGCCGCTTAAAATCCGATTTTGCACACTACAACGGATACTGCGTGTATCTGTATCAGGATGCAGCCGCAGAATATATTGATGCATGCCGGGAATACAACAAGCAAATTGAAGTGACATATTACAAAAACTCCGGCATCATCCGGACGATTGACGGAATGTATATCTATGATCGGGCGCAATTCGATCAGGCAGCCGCCGAGCCGATCAGTACCGAAGCCCCGAAGCGGACAGAAAAAGAGGAAGCAGCAAGGCGGGAAAAGGAAGCAAGAGAAGCTGCCGAAAAAATCGTAAAGGACGCAGAAGAGCAAAACAATCTGGCGCTCTATTCTGCCTTTTGTGATTCCGTCGGCGAGAATTATGAGGAAATCGCCGCCGAGCTGGAAAACAGAGGCATTAAAAACACGTACAATATCATTTACATCAGCACAGATTATTTCGAGCCCGGAGAAGTCGCCTTCTTTGATAATCTGGACAGAGATATTTATGTAGTGCGGGACAATGACCGGGAGGATATGGTGAAGATCCCGCCGCTCCCGTATGCCGGTACACTGACTGAGATCGGCAGAATCCTCGATGATGCCGGTATCAAATGGAAATATGACTGCTTCGGCTGCAAAGGAAACAAAGAAGAAGCAGATCATTCCAAGGATGTGCTCAACACCTACCACTGCCCGCCCGGGACACCCGTTCCGAAGGATTATGTATACTGGTTTTCGGTGCGTCATGTCGGATAAAGATATTTGTTTCATCCGCATATTTCAGAAAAACAGCAGGTGCATATGCCTGCTGTTTTTCATGTCGTTATAGAATATCAGACATCTGTCATAAATTTGTGCATAGTATTCCGGAAGTAAATATGGTATCATTGTAGAGGTGCAGCCTGTGATTCCGGTATGCATCAGATTCTATTACCGTAAGGAGCAGAT
>CAMHUJ010000279.1 GCA_946188175.1 uncultured Ruminococcus sp. | reverse complement strand
GTCCAGCCCGCGCTGTGCTCCACGGTCAGAACCCTGAGTTTTTCCGCCTGCATCGCTTCAAGCACCTCATCCAGACGCTCGTCGATGATGCCCGAAAGCATCAGCTTCGCGCCGTCCTTCATGAAATGCACAAAAAGCGTTCGCATTGCGATCAGAATATCTGCAACGATATTTGCGCATACCACATCATAGCCCGTGCCGAGACGCTGAACCAACGCCTCGTCCTCGAGAATATTGCCGCAGATTGTCTGATAATTTGCCAGATCAATCCCGTTCGTCTGCGCATTTTCCGCAGCAGACTCCGCCGCATTCTGCTCAATGTCAATCGCCGTCGCATCCTTCGCGCCGAGCAGCATCGCGCCGATTGACAGAATGCCGCTTCCACAGCCGATATCCAGCACATGTGCGCCTTCCTGCACGCATCCCTCAAGGAATGTCAGACAGAGCTTCGTGGTATCATGCTGACCCGTGCCGAAGCTGGAACCCGGATCAATCCGCAGCGCCGTTCTGCCCGCCGGAACCGGCTCGTCTACCCACGTCGGCGTAATCCAAAGTCGCTCGCCGATCGGAAGCGGCTTGAAATACTGCTTCCAGTTATTCGCCCAGTCCTCCTCGCGGATGCCCTTCATCGTCAGATTCAGCGAGCCGAATTCCGCCGCCTGTGCACTGTTTTTCAGCTGTGCAAGCAGCGTTTTGACCGCCGTCATCTGCTCTGCGCCCTGTGCGTTTTCGGGGACGTATACCGTAACGCTCGGATTGCCCTGCGTCAGCTGCTCGGTCAGTCCCTCCTCGAGATAATCCCAGTGGCCGACTCTGCCAGCCATGAGATCTTCAAAATCATCCGGATCATAGACCGAAAAGCCCTTGAAGCCGAGATCCGTCAGCATTGCGCAGAGAATATCGAGCATCGGCTTTGCCGTTTCGATTGTTACTTCCAGCCAGTTCACCGCGCAGCACCCTCACCCAGCGCAAGAATCGCGCGGACAGCCGGTTCGAGCCAGTCGCCCTCAAAGAGCTCGACCATGCCCTTGTCACATGCACCGGCGAGCTTCGGATTCATCGGAATCTTGCCGAGTACCGGAAGCTGATGCTCCGCTGCGATCTCGTCAATATGGCTCTCGCCGAAGACCGGAATCCGCTTGCCGCAGTCCGGACATTCCGCATAGCTCATATTCTCGACCAGACCGAGAATCGGCACGTTCATGGTCTTTGCCATGCGCACCGCCTTCTCCACGATCATCGAGACCAGCTCCTGCGGCGTCGTGACGATCAGGATGCCGTCAACCGGAATGCTCTGGAAGACGGTCAGCGGCACATCACCCGTTCCAGGCGGCATGTCCACGAACAGAAATTCGTCGTCACCCCAGATGACATCCGTCCAGAACTGCTTGACCGCGCCTGCAATGACCGGTCCGCGCCAGATGACGGGGTCCTCAGGGTTTTCAAGCAGCAGATTGACGCTCATAATATCCGTGCCGAGCTTCGATCTGACAGGGAAAATGCCCTGCTCATCGCCCTCGGCGCGCTGCTTGATCCCAAACATTTTCGGGACAGACGGACCCGTGATATCGGCATCGAGGATACCGACCGTATGGCCGCTGCGCTTTACAGAGACCGCAGTCAGCGCCGTGACCAGCGACTTGCCGACGCCGCCCTTGCCGCTGACGACCGCGATCACCTTGCCGATCTTGCTCAGTTCATGCGGCTTTTCATGCAGGTCCTGCGGCTGACGGCTCGCACAAGCCTCTCCGCAGGTGGAACAATCGTGTGTGCATTCGCTCACAAAAAATCATCCTTTCGGTGTTATGATACACCTAGTATACCACAAAAACACACGGCTGTCAATTATCGCAGATAATCTGAATCCAAGCCTTCTTCTGATGTGCCAGTGTATTTTTCACGTAATACTGAAGAATATACTGCGCATCCTCTACACCGATCTCTCCGTTTTTATCAATATCCGCAGTAGTCGTTTTTATAGTATCATCGGAATACTTTGGATCTGTCAGTCTTTTTGCGTAATAATTGAGAACAATCTGCGCATCCGACGCATCAACAATACGGTCTGAATTTGCATCTCCAAGCGGTTCGTATATTCCTTCGTCCACAATCTCTCCCCATGTTAGCATTTTTCCCGTAATGCTCTCAGCCGTATATATAACAATATATCGTGAATCTTCCAAGCTGACCGCGCCGTCCCGGTCTACATCCCCTGCCTCCAGACCACCAGAAGCCTCGATATATGCATGCTCCGCTGCGCATTGCCGGTAATAATCAAAGACAAGCTGTGCATCTTCTATGAAGACCTCGCCGTCACGGTTCACATCGCCCCGCACCGGCGGTTTCGGCGTGCCGGATACTTTCACGTATCCGCTGTGTCTCCATTCAACCGTATCAGCCTCTTCCGCCTTTGCATCGCCAAACTGTCTCACCCGAATCACAACCGGGAAATACCCGGCATCGTCAACCGGCACAGTGAGCTCCACAGTGAACATTAAGCCGCTGTCCTTCTCCGGAACAGTGCCGGCAGCATTCATTTTGATCTTGCATCGTTCCGCATCATGCGTAAAGACGCAGGTCAGTTCATCGCAGACCTCGCCCTTTTTCACGGTCACGTTTCCGCCCTCTGTCAGCACCGGCGTCAGCCGCTCGTCATAATACATCTCGATCTCGAGATTTGTAAAGCCCTCCGGCAAATTATTCACGAGGTAAACAGGGAATTTCACAGTCTCGCCCTGTTGAGCCTCGACGTCACCCGCCGCAACATTCACCTTTTCTGCATCAATGCCCCATATCTCCTCAACCGGCGTATTCTTCTGCGCAAAAGCAGAAAATCCGGTCAGGCTGAGCATCGCTGCGCCGCATACAGCGGCAGTTTTTGCTAAGATCGTCTTTTTCACGGGTTACCTTCCTTTCTGTTACAAATGATTGTCTGAATGCAGTATTGCATTCTGCGTGTATTATAGCATAATTTAACATAAAAGTCAAGCAAGCAGGCAGGCAACGCCTGCATGAAATATTCTAAAGCGCATTGACAGCGATTACGTTCATATTCCGATGCAGCGCTCCTTTTGCGTGACAATTTACCATAGAAAAGCAGGATCGGGCAACGCCGAAAAGCATTACCCGATCTCTTATGCAATATGAATCTTAGGGACGCTTGCCGCTGGCACTCATCTGCCATGTGCCGTCCTCAAACCAGTAGAAGTGAATCTCGCCCTCGGAGCTATTGTGGAACAGGCTGTAGATATCGTCAGTCTGCTTCGACTGCGCGGGCTTCTTGTCCTTCGGCTCCTTATGTGCCTTCAGACCCTTGGACTCCTTATGCCCCTTCGGGTCCTTGGGCTCCTTGGGCTCCTTGGGTTCCTTCGGCTCGTTGGGTTCCTTCGGCTCTTTTGCGTCTTCCTGCTTCGCAGAAAGAGAGCCGACGTAGATGCAGCCGTCAAATGTGACGCAGTCAAGCGGATTGGTCTCGCCGTCGAGCCACTTGTCAATCTCAAGACTCATCGAATAGGTATCGCCCTCTTTCGCAGTCTTCGGGACCTTGATCTCAACAGTATAGAGGAGACCGTTGTCCGTTTCAGGCTCACTGCCCATAGAGCCGAGACCGATAACCTTCTTCGCGGTGTTGAGCGAGAAGCTCTTGACGAGGTCGTCGCCTGCGGTACATCTCTTGTCAACAACGAGCTTGCCGTCCTTGCCGGTTGCAGGCGTCAGTTTTTCGTCATAATACAGACGGAGACCGACCGCCGAGAAGCCGGATTCTGCATTATTTGCGATGTAGACCGGATACTTTACGGTTTCGCCGGGTTCTGCCTGAATTACGCCTGCAATAATGTTGATCTTGCCTTCAACCAGGTCAGTCATGGTGTCGATGTCTTTGTCGTCCGGAACGGGAGTCTGCGCGGAAGCTGTGATACCGAGTACG
>CAMHUJ010000278.1 GCA_946188175.1 uncultured Ruminococcus sp. | reverse complement strand
ACTCGCGGCGCTCTCTGTTCCGGATGAACCCTTTGAAACGCTCCGCTTCAACCGCGCGGAACAGCAGCTCTACTGCGACGGCATTGCGGTCGGGCAAAGCTACGGCGGATTTACCGTGCGCGGCGGCGAACTCACCGCAGATGATACCGCGCTGACACCGGATTCCGCAGCCGAATACGCAGGCATCGAATATACTGAGGATGCAGACGGCGTCACCGTCCGTGCGCCGTTTGCAAGCAGCAGACTGATTCTCCGCTGCGAGGGAAATCCGCCGCATACCGCGCATGCGGAAACCGTCGCCGAAATGCACGGGCTGCATGTGCTGCAATACGATTCTCCGGCGGATGCATATGCGGCATACCGGAAATATCAGAATGACAGCCGCGTTTTACAGGTGCAGCCGGATCAGATCTATCATGCGGATGTACAGTGCTGCGCGATTCCGGCAGAAAGCAAGGATAAGGCGGTCGGCATCATCGGCGCGGATCAGTTTTATACGCAATATCTCGCAGAAAAAGAATCGCTGCCCGAGATCACGGTCGCGGTGCTCGATACCGGTCTCTATGAAGCGCATGACTGGTTTCAGGGGCGCATCGCAGCGGGCGGCATCACCATGGTGACCAATGATTCCGATGATTATTCGGATGCCTACGGTCACGGCACGCACTGCGCAGGCATCATCGCACAGACCGCGCCGGAGAATGTGAAGATCCTGCCGGTCAAGGTGCTGAGCGACCGCGGCTACGGCTATGATACCGGCATCTACTGCGGCATGCTCTACGCAATGGAGCAGGGCGCGGAAATCGTCAGCATGAGCCTCGGCGGCAACGGCGAAAGCTGGCTGCTCGATGAGGGCATCGCCGCTCTTGATGCTGCGGATATCCCCTGCATTGCTGCCGCAGGCAATGAGCATGAGGATGCGAAATATCATCATCCGGCACGCAATCCCGAATGCGTAACGGTTTCCGCCGTTTCCGTCGATACGACGGACTCGGGAACGGACAGCATCACGCTTGCCGCATTCAGCAATTTCGGCGAAGGCATCGACTTCTGCGCGCCCGGTGCGCTGATCAGCAGTGCCTATCCCGGTGCACATGATACAATCGGCAGACTCAGCGGTACGAGCATGTCTACGCCGTTTGTTGCCGCAGCCTATGCAATGCTGCTCTCCTGTGACCCGTCACTGACGCGGCAGCAGCTCTATGATGCGGTCAAGGCAAATGTCAGAGACCTCGGCAGCAAGGGCTTCGATTCCTCCTTCGGCTGGGGCATGATCAGTCTGGCGGATTTTCAGTTTCCCGATCAGAATACGCCGGAAACCGCTGCATCAGACCGGAACCGTACCGCACAGGCGGAAAGCAGCGCGGCACAGCATCACGCAGTTTCACCGGATACTGCCGCTTCTGTGCCGCAGGGATATATCGCTGCGAATATTGATACGAACGGTACGCGCTGCCGCATTGCGGCGGATGTGCCGTTTGTGCACAGTGCGCAGGAATATTTCTTTACGCTGGAACAGGATACGCGGCTCTTGCTGCGCGCGCAGAACGGCGAGCCGGTTTCCGGCAAGATCGAGGGCATTCTTGATCTGAAAGAATACAGCATTTCAGACAGCGAACCGGCAGAGCTTGAGGTCGGCTCCTATCTGCTGAAGCTCGATCCGCCCGCTTCGGACAACCCCGCCGAGCAGCAGGTTTTCACGCTGCATACGGACGCAGTCTCGGTCTATATGGCGGATGTCGAAGCGGTGGATGCGTTCTATACCGGCAGTCCGGTGACACCGCATGCACAGGTAATGCTCGGCGATACGCTGCTGCATGAGGGAATCGACTATACTGTCCTCGCGGAGGAGCCGCTGGCAGACATCGGCAGATACCGCCTGCGCATTCAGGGCAAAGGCAGATATTATGATACGCGCAGCTTCACCTTCCGGATTCTCCCAGCGGAACAGGCTGCCGCGCCGCTGCTGACAGAGGGCAGCCATGAAGCCGAAATCCGTACACCCGGCGAAGCCTGCATCTATCGCTGGATTCCGGCGCATGAACGGTATATTTTCAGCCGGACGGACAACCGCCCCGGCAGCATCCGGATTCTCGATGCATCGGGCAATCTGACCGCGGCGTTCTCAGGCTGCTTTGAACTGCATATGACTGCGGATGTCATTCCGGAGGCGGAATACTATGTGATCGTATCCGCGGAATCGCCGACACTGACCGGCAGATTCCCCTTCTCGCTCACTGCGGACTGCCGTCTGCTCGAAAACTGCACCGTCCGCATGGCTTCACGGCTCGCGGCGGAATCCGGTATACCGGAATATGAAATCTATGACGGAGATACAAGGCTGACCGAAGGCACGGATTATGAAGTCTTTGCCGTCGGCGGCGAGACACAGTCCGGCATTGCGAAGATCGTCTTCCGCGGCACCGGCAGCTACCGCGGCATGCTGGACTATGATTATGCGATCTGTCCGCTGACGCCGGAATCGCTGCCGGAGGATATGCCGCCGCCGGTCACGCTGACCGCTGATCTGCCCGTCTCGGCGGCGCGCTGCTATCCCGGAACGCTGCGGCTGTTCCGCTTTGCCGCGCCCTCTGACGGCAGATACAAATGCATCCTGCCGGAGCCGCAGCATACCGGTGCGACCGGATTCATCTATAACCAAGAAGGCACGCTGCTGCCGGAAAATCAGACGGAATTTGATCTGCGGAAGGATGAGGTCTTGCAGATTCTCTGCGTCACCATGACGCTCGCAACGGAATATGACGCGAATGAAATCTATGAGATTGCCGTGATCCCGCTGCAAAATGCACAGGTCCGGGAGACGGACGGCATCCGCTTCCGGCTGCTGGATGACGGTACGGCGCTTGTCACGGACGCGGTGCGTGACGCATGCGGCGGCATCCGGATTCCCGATACGGTGACCGACCCGCAGACCGGCGAAACGATTGCCGTCAGCGGCATAGATGCTGCTCTGCGCGCGAAAATCGCTGAGACACATACGATCTACGGCACACCGGACGGCAGGATCGCGGCATACTGCCAAACGCACGGGCTCTGCTTTGCCGCGGATACGCTGACAGCCCCCGTTTCCGGCGATCTGACCGGCGACGGCATTCTGAATCCGGACGATCTCCGGACGCTCAGCCGCATCCTCGGCGAGTGCAGCGGCATGCTGCTCGATGATACGGTCATGCAGGCTGCCGATGTCAATCAGGACGGCATGCTCGATATGCAGGATGCTGCGGAGCTGTGTGTGCGGATCGAAACAGCTTCCTTCAAATGAAGATGATATCCACAAAATATCATATATATTTACAAAAAATCCGTGTATGCTTGACAGATTTGTATTTTCATGTTATACTGATAATACAATTTTCATTTCGCTGATGAATCATCCGAAAGGAGGTAGTCCCGAATTGAAACTGAAGCTGTTATTCTGTGCCGGCATCTGCCTCACAGCCTGCTGCCTGTCAGCCTGCGGAGATCAGCCTGACAGCAGTACAGCCGCTGCCGGTCAGAGCGATTCCGAACAGACCGAAACCGAACAGACCGGAACGGAAAAACAGGAGAAAAAGCCTGATGATTCGGAAACAATCATGATCACACTGCACAGCGGTCAGGAGGTTCCGATCACCGATGCGTCCTCGACCGTGCGTGAGACCGAGGAAGGCTATCTCTGGGAATTTCACAACGGCGAATGCGCGATGACGCTGCCGAAATCATGGGAATCACGCTTTATCATCCGCGACACGACGGTCTACTGTCTCGCATGCTTTGAGCGTGCAGAATTTGTCAGCTCACTCTTCCGGATCGAATTCCGGTCCGCTGCGGAGGCGGCTGCCGAGCCGGTGCCTTTCCTGATCCTCGGCACATCCGGCAAGGAATATATCTGCGCCGTGCTGCCGGATATCGGCGAGCCGGAAAACGGCGT
>CAMHUJ010000277.1 GCA_946188175.1 uncultured Ruminococcus sp. | reverse complement strand
CGTGTTGACGAAACAAGTGTAAACAAGAGGCATGATGTTTACGAAACATCGGCGCGTGTTGACGAAACAAGTGTAAACAAGGGACATGATGTTTACGAAACATCGGCGCGTGTTGATGAAACAAGTGTAAACACGGCTGACGGTAAGTTATTGGATACATTACAGCAAACTGTTTCCATGCTGCAACAGCAATTACTGGCAAAGGACAAGCAGATTGATGAACTGACAGCGATGCTAAAGGCATCGCAAGATCAACAAGCGACCTTGGCATCTGCATTGACGGCTGCACAAGCACTTCATGCCGGCACGATTCAAGATCGGCTTACGGAGCACGCTGGTTCGTCCGAAGATCTTGCAGAAGACAATGGTTCGCTCACAGATCAGGGAAAGGAACCAGAAAATCCAGAAAAGAAACTTGGATTGTTTGCGAGAATATTCGGAAAGAAGAAGGGATGATTCAGATGATGCAATTTCGTGATGATGAGCATAAAGCAGCATACAACGATCTGATGCAGCGTATGGCAGCTGAGGACTGGGATACGAACCGTGCGGCGTTCGCATATTTGGTTGCGCTGGATCCAGTTTGCCGCGATCGTATCCGAGAGCTCTATGATTTCGAGGATGGTTGCATCCATTCCGATGCTCTCACTGCTGCATGGCAGACCGGCACGAGCATGAAAACAACACGCCTGGCATTCAATTTATTTACCGACCATACGGCTTGGACTGACGATCCAGAGCGACTGGCACCGGTCGAACTGTTCAGCTGTGACTATGCAGCGTACTATTGGCAGGCGATTCAGATTAGATTTCCGCAGTATACGAAATAGAAATAGTGCCGCCGATGTGTTCAAGCACACCGGCGGCTGTTCTGATTTATTTGTCATGAAGAATCTGTGTATCAATCGAGCTTTGCGATTTTGCGGAGGATTGCGGTCACATCATCAAGATCAATATTGCCGCTGCCATTCACATCAGCGTTTTGCTTGCCCTGCTCGGTGATGACAGCTGTGCTGTCCTCTGTGCAGAAGCGCGCGAGCAGAACTGCATCGGATACATCGACAGCACAGTCAAGTGTCACATCGCCGGAAAATGCGAGCGCATTCTGACCAAGTGCCAGTTGTGGAGTATCAAAAAAGAAACTTAATGTCGGACGAATACCAGTTGCTTCATAGAGATCGGCAACAAGTGCAAATTGTTCAGCAAAGGACATACTTTCGTCAGGAGTGATCTGATAATCGCTCCATTCAATGTAATCGGTTTCATAGTGATTCTCTTTGAGCGCACAGTTTGGTGCATGGTCTGTCAGATAGCGTTCAACCTGTTCTTTGTCAAAGCCATCTGCAGCATAGCTCATCCAGCCAAAGTATTGCTGACAATATGCGCTTTGCCCCCATGTGTAAAATTCCGTAATCAGACCGGCTTCTGCAAGGTCATGCATAATGCTGTCCGAACGCTCCGGAGAACCTGCCTGTTCGGTCTTATCCCAGAGTTCATATAGATGCGGTGCGACGATAGTTCCGTCCATCAAAACACCAGGACATGGATCAAGACTTGCATAATCATTCGGCACACGCTGCTGATATGTCGTGCTGATTTCCGGATAATACTGATCCAGAATTTCAAGCATCTGCTGTTCTGCTTCAGGTTTATCGGAGCGGAGCGTAAAATGCAGCGCATTCATTCTGGGCGAAACAACATACAAGCGGCAATTATCAAAGTATACACGTTCGATCTTGACCTCACCGGTTTCCGGATCAGTCACTTCTTTGTCATAATAATCCGTTACGTATTGCATATACACCTGATATGATGCATCCGAACCGCTGAAATTCAGCATACCCTTATCATCCAGCGGTATCATATCCTGAAATGCAGTTTCAGTTTCAGATCCGACCAGTGTCCAGATTTGCGCAGATGCCGGTTGAACAGGTATCGCAGCGCAAATCATACCTGCGGCTGCAAGCATTGCCGCAATTCTTATCGCCTTTTTCATGATAATCCCACCTTTCTAGTAATCAAGTTCAAAACTCAGGCTGTCGGTCAAAAGTGCCTGATATTCGGATTCATCTGTCACTGTAACATATTCCACGGTGCAGTTTTCCGGTTCAACTGTCAGGTTTTCCGGCAGCGGGATTGCATACCGTACCGTATACTCAGATATTTCATTTGTTTTCAGGTAGGAAACGGTCAGTTTCAGACCATTTTGTGTGTAATGACAGCCTGTTATAGCGGTATCTTTGTATCCTGTTATAATGGTAATGTCGAGAAGCGGCTCTTGTGTCAGATCAAAATCCTGCGGAATCGAAAATTCCTCACGCAGACTTTCATATTGATTGGAAAGTTCAAAGAACGGATCAGGCTGCTCAAATGGAAAGCTCCGAAATAAACAGCTAAAATTCGGTTCTTCATCTATTATTAGTTCTGAGTGTGAATCACTGACAGAACCTTTCCAGAGCGGTACTGTCATTGTTTCCGGCTGCTGCTGCACAGTTTCGGTTATAGCGGTCGAAATCATTGTTGGCTCAGTCTGCGGTTGTAATTCGGATACTGAATCCGTCTGTGTTTCGACCGGATCTGTGAATGCATCTGTCACAGTCTCAGTAACAGTCTGACTGACAGTTTCCGCAGTTGTCCGGTGTGTTGCTTTCTGGCTGACAGCAGTTGTATACACAGTCACGGCAGTTGTCTCAGCGGTATTCTGTGCAGTTGTTTCCGTTGTGACGATCGCAGCAGGCGGCTCTGCGATTTCCGGTGTCTGAATCCGCAGTTTCGGGTAGATAGCCGCAGAGATTATCAGAATAAGACAAGCAGCAATAGGCGAAGTGATATACCATATTTTTTTCCGTGTTACATATTTTGAAGTATATACAGAAGTAAGCATATCATCCGGAAGTTGATTCAATAGCCTGGAAAGATCCCATTCATTCACAGCAACCCTTCCTTTCTTAGATATGTTTGCAACTTTTTTCGGATATGCGATAATGTTGCATGAACATTGTTTTCACTCATCCCGAATTCGGTTGCGAGATCAGAAAATGAAGAGAATCCCCAATATCTTCGTATAAACAAAGCTCGCTGCTTATTTGATAGTGATTGAAGAAATCTCGTTATTGCTGAAAGCAATTCACGCTGTTCCAACTCGCAGAGTACATTATCCGAAGCAGGAAGTAATTCTGACAATTCGTCAAGTGATGCGGGATTTTGCCCTTTTCCACGTTTATTTCGATTTTTTGCTTTGCATCGGTCAAGTGCGTTGTTTCGGACGATTTTTAATAGGTATGCGCAGAAGTTTTTTGGCTGTGCAGGAGGAATTGTGTTCCAAATTTGCAAAAGTGCATCATTTAGACATTCTTCTGCATCTTGTTCATTTTCTAGGATATTACGCGCAACTGATCGACAGAGCGCACCATATTTCTCAGTAGTTTCTATAAGCGCCTGTTCATCTCTATTGTTTAGCATTAAAAGAATTCTTTTATCATCTATGGCAATCACCGCCTTTGCGTTTTGCCTTCATTTATTAATGACGACAAAACTCTAAAAAACTTAAATGGCAATTTTAAAAATACATATTTATGGGGTCTGATATGACAGAGCCTTCCGGTAAGTACACCGAAAGGCTCTGCGGTTTTGCATGATATGAAACTATTTGCAAATAAAATCAATAGAACGAATTGATTTCTCTGGATGTATATCTGGCAATTTTAACGGCATCGCTAACATCTACATACCCATCTGAATTTACATCTCCGGCGAGTAATTGTTGCGAATTGAATGTAACAGTATGGGTAATATAGCTTAGAACAAGAGCTCTGTCAGTATCATCAACATATCCGTCATTGTTTACATCACCTAGTACAGCAATGAGGTATGGGAGATTTGAAGGATTTGTTATATTAATTGAATTATAGAATGTGGAATATGGTGTATTA
>CAMHUJ010000276.1 GCA_946188175.1 uncultured Ruminococcus sp. | reverse complement strand
GGCAACAATGAAATGCCCTCGAACGAAGCAATCCGTTTCTACCGCAAGATTATCAACAATTCGATCAGTCTTCTGTTTTCCTTCTCACAGCGTGCAAATTCCGTCACGCTGATCCGCGAGGTGTCCTCATATCTGATGCTTTCGGTCTACAAGCTCTTCCGCATCATTTATAATGCGTGTCCGCACAATGACCAGAAGCTCTTCCGCGTTCCGAAGGTCGTAGCGAATGACAGCTCGAACGCTATCATCTCGCTGAACGAATCGAATATCAAGGCGGCTTCGAGCGGCATTGCACTCGGCACAAATGATGCCGTTGAGGATGCCGAAACGCTGTATGTCACGACGGCGACGCTCTCCAAGGACTTCTCGGAATATGCCTCCTCCCTGCTGAATCTCATCCAGATCAGCGAGGACAGCATTGCCCGCACCAGAGATACGCTCCAGACACAGCACAGACCGTAACATATTTATTATATCACAGAATGACAGAAAAAGCAAGCTGAACGCAATAGAACAAATATCAGCGGGCGCTGCCCGCAGGAAAGGTCAGAATCTATGAAACGCTTGAACGGCATTCGTTTGCCGAAAAGCAAACGTGCGCAAAACAAACAGATTACCGTTCTTCCGCTGCCAAAACTCATCCGGATTCCGATGCTCATGCACATGGGCGAGCCGTGTGTACCCTGCGTCGAGCCGGATGAATATGTCTATGTCGGTCAGGAGATCGGCAGGGCTGAATCCGAAAAAGCCGTTCCGATTCATTCCAGTGTATCCGGAAATGTATCGGTCATATCAGAATATACGCTGCCGGATGGGATAAAGGTTCCGGCAGTCGAGATCATTCCGGACGGTTTGCAGGTCATTCATCCTGACTGTGTTCCGCCGAAAATCACAAACAAACAGGAGCTCGCGGATGCAGCCAGAAACTCCGGCTGTGTCGGGCTCGGCGGCTCCGGCGATCTCACATATCAGAAATTCAGCCGCTCCGAAAAGATGAATATTCTTGTGCTGAACGGCGCAGAATGCGAATGCTTTCTCTCCACTGATCTGCGGCAGATGCTTGAAAATGCAGAGCAGATCATCTCCGGCGCTGCAATGATTCAGAAAATCCTGAAAATCAAAGAGGTACTGATCGGCGTACAGTCGAATCA
Source organism: uncultured Ruminococcus sp. (assembly GCA_946188175.1). Classification (GTDB taxonomy): domain Bacteria; phylum Bacillota; class Clostridia; order Oscillospirales; family Ruminococcaceae; genus Firm-04. The sequence continues at coordinate 2,799 of CAMHUJ010000276.1, read as the reverse complement.
GCCTGCTGCGATACAGTCTCTGACAAAGGCAGCGGAAAAGCAGAAGGGCATCACGGTTTGTCCCCTGCCGCCGCTCTATCCGCAGGGTGAGAAAAAAGTGCTGGTATTCCATACAACCGGACTGGTTGTTCCGGAGGGACAGGAACCCGAGGATATCGGTGTACTTGTGCTGAATGTCAGTACCTGCGCTTTTTTATATCAGTATTCGCAGACTGGTATTCCGCTTGTCGAACGGGTTGTCACCGTTGACGGCAACGCGGTGCCGAAGGCGTGCAATTTGCAGGTGCCGGTCGGTACGCCGATCATTGACGTTCTGAGCTATGCCTCCTGCGAACTTGATCTCGTCAAGGAGATTTATTCCGGCGGCGCTATGACGGGCGTCTGTTATCCGGCGTTCCGCGCTTCGATTGTCAAGCCGCAAAACGGTCTCGTCGCAATGAAAACAGTCACAAAGCGCAAGGAGCCGACAGATTGTATCCGCTGCGGAAAGTGTCTGTCCGCATGCCCGATGAATCTGATGCCGACGGAAATCGACCGTGCTTATCAGAAGCGGGATGTCTCTGCATTGACTGACCTGCATACGGGACTGTGTATGAACTGCGGCTGCTGCACCTACGTCTGTCCGGCAAACAGAACGCTTTCCGAGACCATTCAGCAGGCAAAGCTCCTGCTTTCCAATGCGTGAAAGGAGAATGGATTTGCATAAACTTCATATTGAATCAGCTCCGCACACGCACAGAAATGCATCCGCATCGCAAATGATGCTGCTCGTGATTATCGCGCTGCTTCCTGCCGTAATCGCAGGTATCTTCAATTACGGCACACAGGCTGCGATGCTGCTGTTTGTGACAGTCGGCTCCGCGTTTGTGACCGAGGCGCTGCTCACACTCGTTTTCCGTCACAGAATGACAGTCAGTGATCTCAGCGCGGTGGTGACCGGTCTGATTCTCGGAATGCTGCTGCCGCCTGATCTGGAACCGTGGAAAGCTGCACTCGGCAGCGTCCTCGCAATCGGAGTCAAGCAATTCTTCGGCGGAATCGGAAAAAATCCGGTAAATCCTGCGGGCTTTGCCTGGATTTTTCTACTGATTATGAATTATCAGGAAATGACGACATGGCGGATTCCGGAAACCGGCGACCTGACGCGTGTCACACCGCTGATGTCCGGCAGTGCAAGCTACTGGGACCTGATTCTCGGAAACTGCGCAAGCTATATCGGAACAGGCTGTGCGGCTGCATTGCTGCTCGGTGCTGTATTCCTTTGTCTGACCGGTATCATCTCACCTGTGACACCGGTTTCATTCCTAGGATCGTTTGCACTGCTGACATGGATCGGCGGTTTTGATGTACCGGGACAGCTGCTCTCCGGCTGCATTCTGCTCGCAGCATGCTTTATGGCTTCGGATTTCACCACAACACCGTTCACACTGACGGGCAAATGTGTATTCGGCATCTGCTGCGGCGCACTGACATTCTTCATCCGTCATTACGGCGGATATCCGGAAGGTGCTGTTTTTGCCGTCGTTGTGATGAATCTGCTGACGCCGAAGCTCAATATTCTGACACGCAGACGCCCGTTCGGCGCTGCTGCAAAACAGAAAAAACGGAAAGAAAAGAAGCAGAAAGCCGTATCAGAAGCTGCATGAAAATTACAATTCGATTACAAATCTTCTAATTTGCAATTTAGAGCTTGACAAAATTGCAAATTAGTATTATACTGAACTCATAACACAGATGTCGTCTGTTTATGGAGGTATTGTTATGAAACAGATTACATTCAACCTGCCGGATGAACTGGCCAATAAATTTGAACTTGCGATGCAGCTGACCTGTGCAAACCGCGATGCAATCGGCGAGGAATTTATACGCGGCTACCTTGCGAAAGCATTGCAGTCCGCTGCCGACGAATTCCGCGTACCGGAACAGCCGAAGCCGAATCCGCAGAACGCCGCACAGCCGCAGCAGCAGAATCAGACTGCGCAGACACCTCCCCCGCAGCGCGCCGACAGTGCAGCGCGGGCACAGAGTCAGTCTGCCGGACAGGGCCGCATTCCCACACCGCGCAGTGTATTGCCGGATTTTGGCAAGGCAATCAACCGGATTCCGCGCTGGGCTAGAAATCCGCAGCAGAATAATCACAAGATTCTGCGCGCATTTTTCGAGCTGAAACAGGAACTCGGCAATGTCACGATTGATGCGCTCCGCCGCCGCTGCTCTGACCCGACGGGTCACCCGAATACCTACGTGCCCCATTTTGACAATAATTATTCGCAGATGAAATTTGACAACGGCAATTCGCACGGCAAGGTCTTTGAGGAGCATGACGGCTATATCACGATCTGGGACCGCATCAGCGACACGCTGCAAAAATACCGCGACTTTTTTGAATAAGTAAAACATCTTGGAAGCGAAGCTCAGCCTTCGCTTCCTTGTGCTGTACGGAAAGGTATACACCAATGAAAAAGATAACAGCTGCATTCGTTTTGCTGTGGATGCTCCCCTGCTGCGGCTGCACATCCGACCCCGGTTCATCTTCCGCGGCAGCAACCGAAACAAGCACGGCACTGCCTGTCACAACGGCAGTTACGTCATCTGCCGAAACAGTATCAGCTACTACAGTAACGGAGTCAGATGAATCAGAACCCGCGCCGGAGAATCAGGCGACAGACTCTGCGGAGCCGTTTCAGGGCGGCATCGGAGATGAAAGAAATGCTGCAACCCCGCTGCCTGAATATTTCGCATACCGGTTTCAGCCGGATTCGTTCTCTGCACGGCTTGCAGGCGGCAATTACCAGACAA
>CAMHUJ010000275.1 GCA_946188175.1 uncultured Ruminococcus sp. | reverse complement strand
CGGACTCTGCCGCCGACATAGCCCTGCTCCATGAGTTCCTTAATGATCGGGAGTGCCTCGTTGATCGTGATTGCAAAGCCGAGGCCCTCATAGCTGCCGTCGAAAATCGTGCTGCTGCCGTATTTGGAGGATGTAATGCCGATAACCTGTCCGCAGAGATTGACCAGCGCGCCGCCGGAGTTGCCGGGGCTGATCGCCGCATCGGTCTGGAAACAGTCCATTTCAAAATTCGTGGATTTTGCACGCACCTTGCGGTTCATGCCGGAGATAATGCCCATGGAGATCGAGCCGCTCAGACCCGCCGGATTGCCCAGCGCGCAGACTGTCTCGCCCAGATGCACCTGATCGGAATTGCCGAGCTGTGCGGGGGTCAGACCGTTCGCGGAAATTTTCAGTACGGCAAGGTCGGTCTTGGTATCATGCCCGACCAGCACGGCGTCATAGGGTGTTTCGCTGTTCGCCTCGTCAAAGAGCTTGACGGAATAGTGATCGGTATCCTTGACGACATGCGCATTCGTTGCGATATAGCCGTCCGCGGTCAGGATAATGCCGGAGCCGCTGCCGATTGCCTCTCCCTTCGAGTAGGTATAGATCTGCACGATACTCGGCATCACGGCTTTTGCGACGCCTTCAATCGAATAGACGCCGTCTGCATCGGCAAGAGTATTGTCAACCTCGGGCTTCTCATGCTGCACAAGCGCTACCTGAACGATATCGCCTGCGCGGTATTTGCCGCCTGCGGTCGTGCCGCGGCTGACATCCCAGACAATGCAGAATACTGCCGCTGCAAGCATCAGAATGCAGAACAGCGTCATCAGGACGGCAAGCGCCGTATGCTTTTTCGGCTTGACAGGCTCCGCAGCCGATGCGGCAAATGGTTCGTCGCTGAACGGGAGCGGCTCTGCAAACGGTTCCGGCGTTTCCTCCGGCTCCGGTGCGGGCGGTTCTCTGTACTGTTCAGGAATCGGGCGCGGTGTATCGAACAGATCGCCGATATCGGCAGAAAACGGTTCTTCGGCAGACGGCGCAGCCGGTTCAGCGGCAGGAATATCAGCTGCCTCCGGCGCATCGGCAGGAGCCGGAATATCCGAAGCGGTTTCCTGCTCCGGTACAGTCTCCGGCAGTGCATCAGGTGCCGTATTGTCTGCGGCTTCCTGCGGACGGGATTCCTGCGCGGCGGCTTTTTCATTCTGCCTGCGCGTGCGGAAATCCTCGCCGAGCAGTCTGCTCAGTTCTTCATCCGTCATAGAAACGGTCTCCTTTGTATCATCAGGATTGTGTCAGCGGCATACTGACAATGAACTCGGTATATTCGCCTTTGACGCTCTTGACCGTGACAGTGCCCTTATGGAGCAGCATGATCCGGCTGACAATCGAAAGCCCCAGCCCGACGCCGGTCGTATCCTTGCCGCGCGATTCATCGGTCTTATAGAAACGCTCAAAGACATGCGAAATCTCTTCCTCGGTCAGACCCTCACCGGAATTGCGGATATGGACATGCGCCTGTGTTTCGTCGGAATCGACTGCGAGGAACAGCGTGCCGCCGCGGTTGACGAATTTGATCGCGTTTTCGGTCAGATTATAGAATACCTGCTGGATCAGGTCGCGGTCTACCTCTGCGAAGGTGCGCGGACAGACATCCAGACCTTCGACATGCAGCTCCTTCCGCTCGACCTTCTGCTCAAAGAGCAGCAGCGTGGTAATCAGCAGATTTGTGATATCAAGCCGCTCAAAATCGGGGGCATAAGTACCCTCCTCAAAGCGCGAGATACTCAGCATGGAGTGGACAAGCCGCGAAAGCCGCTGCACCTCCGCCGAAACCGTCCGGAGATACTGTTTTTCCTGCTCCGGCGGAATCGTGCCGTCGAGAATACCGTCCACAAAGCCGCCGATTGTCGTCATCGGGGTTTTCATTTCGTGCGAGACATCCGAGACGAACCGTCTGCGGCTGCGCTCGTTCTTGTCGATGAAATCCGCCATGCGGTTCATCGTTCAAGTCTGGCAGAGAAATCGCCCTTTGCATAGTTCTCCGCCTGCCGCGTGATCTGGAGCACGGGGTTGAGCGCCTGCTTCGTATTGAAATAGAAGAGCAGTGCGCCGAGCAGTCCCGTCACGAGCACGGCAATGACCAGAACGATCATCAGCTTGGAGTAATATGCATCGACATATGCCGCCGGAAAGAGCAGCATCAGATAATAGGCGGACTGATCCAGCTCAAACTGTTCGACATAGGTTGCCGTCGATTCGGTGAAGTTTCCGGCAGGTGCGCCGATCTGGCAGTATGGCTCACGGTCCGCTTCCATTTGCAGGAGCGTACTGAGCTGCATTTCCTCCGGATTTTTATAATCGGAGCGGACCAGACATTTGCCGTCCGAGTCAAATATATAGCAGTCCACATTTTCATTGAGCGTATAGAGCTGCAAGCCTGCGCGGAGCGCTTCCGGATTCATGTCCTCATAATCGGAGCGGATGCGGGAGAGCATGATGCGCGCCGTACTGTTGAAATGGTCATAGGCTTCCTGCTCGTGCATATGATTTCCGTAGATGACGACAATCAGACCCGTCAGCGCGCAGGCGAACATCAGCATGATCGTACAGAGATAGAAAATGCGGCTGTAAACACTGTTCAGCATCGGTTACTCCGCTGCATCCGGTGCGGCTTTGGATTCATCCGGCACGGCGAACTTGTAGCCGACGCCCCAGACCGTGCGCAGTCCCCATTTATCGGAGACACCCTCGAGCTTTTCGCGCAGGCGCTTGATATGTACGTCAATCGTGCGCGAGTCGCCGTAGTATTCAAAGCCCCAGACCTCATCGAGGAGCTGGTCTCTGGTATAGACATGGTTCGGGTTGGAGGCGAGGCAGTAAAGCAGCTCGAGCTCCTTCGGCGGCGTCTCGATGACCTTGCCGTTGACGCGCAGCACATAGCCGTCCATATCGACGGTCAGCTTATCGTAATCGACTCTGCCGCGGCGCTGGCTCTGTTCCGGCGCAGGCTGTCCGTTCTTGCGTGTCCGTGCGCGGATGCGGGCGAGCAGCTTGGTCTTGTCAATCGGCTTGGTGATGTAATCCTCGGCGCCGAGGTCCAGTCCGAGTGCTTCGTCATTCGGCTCGGATTTTGCCGTCACGAGAATGACCGGCACATTCGAGCGCTTCTGAATCTCACGCATGACGGTATAGCCGTTCATGCCGGGCATCATGACGTCGAGCAGCACAAGGTCGGGATGCACGGATGCAAACTTTGCAAGCGCCTCCTCGCCGTCGGTTGCGGTGATCGCCGTATAGCCTTCCTTTACCAGAATTGTGCGCAGAACTTCGCAGATATTCGGTTCATCGTCAACAATCAGGATTTTTTCCATAGCCATAATGTATATCCTCCCTATGCGGTGTGAAAATGTATAGTTATACAATATAAAGTATACTATATTTCCGGTTCAATGATATGAATAAATGATTAACAAAATATGAAAATATCATGAACGAAGCAGAGAAGCTGCTGCAAATAAAAAAACGGTTGACGAACCGGCAAAATTCTGCTATAATAGATTCGTATATCTTATACGGTAAATCTCAAAAAGGAAATTCCCAATGAACAAATATAAAAAACTGGCGCTGAATACGGTTGTCTTTGCAATCGGTAGCTTCGGCTCCAAGATTCTGGCGTTTCTGCTTACAAGTCTGTATACAAAGTTCTTCGATGGTGCTTACGAGTTCAATACAAAGGAGATTCTTGAAACCTGTGCCAATATGCTGATCCCCTTGGTCAGCATGTCGATCGCCGATGCGATCATCCGCTATGGACTGGATAAGAACTATGAGCAGAAATCCGTTTTCTCCAATGCGGCTGTCATTATGATGACGGGCGGCGCCGGATTTCTGGTGCTGTCGCCGCTGCTGCTGCTTTACAGCGATATCCGTCCGCATGTCCCGCTGCTGATCGGCTTTGTTCTTTGTTC
>CAMHUJ010000274.1 GCA_946188175.1 uncultured Ruminococcus sp. | reverse complement strand
GCATAATTATCTCGAGGAGCCGAAAAAGCCCTCGTTTACGATTGAATTTGAGAAGCTGCCGGACTGCGACGAAGCCTGCCGCATCCTGACAGAAAACGGCATCCGTTACCGCACGGGCAAAACGCTGGTACCCTTCCGCCTGACGGGTAATATCGAATGGGGCGTTCCGGCGCCGGTTCTCGAGGGCGCAGAGGGTCTGACCGTCTGGGTCTGGCCGGAATCGCTCTGGGCACCGATCTCATTTACGCAGGCATATCTCGAATCCGAGGGACATGACAAAGCCGAATGGAAGGATTACTGGTGCTCGAAGGATGCAACAGTTTATCAGTTCATCGGTCAGGATAATATCTATTTCTACGGTATCGCGGAACCTGCCATGTGGATGGCGCAGCAGCAGGCTGCGGAAAAGGTATCGGATCCGCCGGAGGGCGAATTGCAGATGCCTGTTATCGTAGCAAATCATCATATCCTGTTCCTTGATAAAAAGGCATCGAGCTCCGGAGCGATCAAGCCGCCCATGGCAGACGATCTGCTGAATCACTATACGCCGGAACAGCTCCGCATGCACTGGCTCGGACTCGGTCTCGGTCAGCGCTCGGTCAGCTTCATGCCGAAGCCCTATAATCCCGACGCCGATCCGAACGAGCAGGATCCGGTCATCAAGGACGGTCTGCTGCTCTCGAATGTCTATAACCGCATCATCCGGACGGCATTCTATACCGCACAGAAGGTTACGGACGGCATTCTCCCTGATCTTGCACCGGAGGAGAATATCCTCGCAGATGCAAAAAAAGCCGTTCTCGAATATGAACGGCATATGTCGAAATTCGCATTCCACCAGTGCACCTACGTACTGGACGGCTATATCCGCAATGCAAGCAAATATATGTCGAAAGCATTGAAACCCGATGAGCAGAGCAGAGAGGAGACCTTGCAGGTGCTCAGCAATCTGTTCTATATGATCCGGATTGCAGGCGTGCTGCTGCATCCGATGGCGCCGTTCGGCACGGAAAAGCTGCGCGAATATTTGCAGGTTGACGAGCGCATCTGGTCATGGGATACGATTTTTGAGCCGGTCAGCTTCTTCACCGGCGCGAACCATAAGCTGAAATTCCTGCCGCCGCGCACGGATTTCTTCACGCGCCATGAATCCCAGTTTGCCGAGGCATCCGACGAAGCATGACAGTCGTCTGGCAGAGCCTTGTCAAGCTCGGTGTAACGGTCTATCTGCTGTTCGGCGGATATACGCTATTCGTCGGGTTTCTGGAAAAGAGCTGCAAAAAAAAGATCATCGGCGCGCTCGTGCTGATCGTGCCGACGATTCTGATTGCTGTGATTCTGAAGCTGCTGTATAACAAATACGGTGCATGAGAATTGATGTGTCTCCGACGGATTGATCATGGGGGGCTTCGCGCCCCCAAACCTGCCGCTCAATAAAAAAATCCCCGTACCAATCGGTACAGGGATTCTGATACGCCCGGTGCGATTCGAGCGGAGAGCCTCCGCACCCAAACCTGCCGCTCAATAAAAAATCCCCATACCAATCGGTATAGGGATTCTGGTACGCCCGGTGCGATTCGAACGCATGACCTTCAGAGTCGGAGTCTGACGCTCTATCCAGCTGAGCTACGGGCGCATTTCATAGCTTGTTATGGGCTACGTTCCCTATTATAACAGAAATCAGAGAAATTTGCAACCCCTTTTTTCAAATTTACGCAGAAATTCCCTTTTTCTGCTGACAACATGGTGAAAGGAGTGAAATCATGAATACTGCATCTGAGAAGAAACGGTCTATCTATGTTCTCATGACCAGAACCGGTACCGGTCCTGCAAGAGTCATCCGGCTGTTTTCCCGCATGGAGTATAATCATGCTTCAATCTCCGGAGACGCCGCATTAAATCAACTTTACAGCTTCTGCCGGAATTATACCTATGTTCCGTTTCCGGCATCATTCAACAAAGAATTCATCGGCGAAGGAACCTTCGGAAAATTCCCTGTGATTCCCTGCGAAATCTATGAAATTCCTCTGACGGAGGAGCAGTATTCCCATTTTCAGTGCATGATCGACCACTTTATCACATGCCGCAGCCTTTATTCCTACAGTGTGATCGGTCTGATCCGCGTGAAAATGCAGATCGAAAGCGAGCTGCGCAATAAGTTTGTCTGTTCGCAGTTCGTTGCCTATGTGCTGGAGGAGTGCGGTGTCAAGCTCGATAAGGATTCGAGTCTCTATTCGCCGGACGATCTGCGCTATCTGCCCGATGCAAAGCTGATCTACCGCGGAGAATTAAACCGCTATTATCACGAGCAGAACGAAAAACTCTCCTACATGCCTATGGTTTCCGCCGTCTGAACGGCAGCGCGGTCTGCGATTATAAAAATACGAAGCAGCAGCTTGCAGAGAGAAGGCGGCAGTGCATCCGCTGCCTCTGCGAGAAATTGCAGCTCCGGCAGCTGAATCTGCATATGCCATTCGCCGCCGCCGAGCGTGATTTCCGCGGCTGTTTGCGTCTGCTGCTGCGTGACCTGTGCCATAACCGGCGCTCCGCCGTAGAGCGTCCGGCGTGTTTGCTGCGCCGCTCTGAGCATCCCGAAGCCGAGCCCCGTTACGGATAAATATCCGAAAGCCGCAATCAGTGCGGCTTTTTTTATGCGCTTCTTCATATCATCTCTCCTCATTTTCAACAGCAATCTGCCGGATTGTTTCACTGAGCGCCTGCCCGACCAGTTCACCGGCATAGCGCGCTTCTTCGAGCGTATTGCCCTGAGAGCCGACCTCGATCAGCAGGCTCCCCTTTGTCATATCCTGATTGTATTTGCGGTAATCGAACAGAATCGGGCGCGTCAGACCGCTGAACATGGTTTCGGCGGTCTGCTGCAATCTGCACGCAAAATGAAAATTCTCGCGGTAATCGGGCATATTCATTGTACCGTCATCACAGCCGGAGATAATCATGATCTGCGCAGACTGCTTTCCGTTGATCTCCGCGACCGGCGCAACGACCGTATCCCCGTCCGCGATTGCATCACGGTGAATATCAAGCGCAATGCAGATACCGGGATATGCGTCGAGCACCGCACGGATTGTCTCTGCGCTGTTGCTGTAGCTGCCGGTCCAGACAGGATAGTCATGCAGCTCGCGCGCATGGACCACGCCGATACCGGCTGCTGCAAGCTGTTCCGCGATCACATCCCCGACCATGACCATATTCTTATCCGGCTCGGTTGTCCGGAAATTGAAGCTCTCGTCATAGTTTCCGGTTTTCGGCGAAACATAGCTTTCCGTCGTATGCGTATGATAGATCAGCACGGTCGGAGTACCGTCGAGCTTTACATCAATCTGCGGCGGAATCCGGCTTTCCGCGAGCAGATCGGCATTGCTCCAGAAGGTCGTATTCCGGACCTGTCCGCCGTCCGGAAGCGTTAGAAACAGATCGCCGGACTGCGCCCCGAAATGCCGATCAACGATCTCGCCGCCGCTGCCGTTCTGCGTTTCCTGATAGAGCCGCGCATTCCGGAGCGCCTTTGAGCCTTCGGATTCGATGTTGATAATCAGCGGATTTTCAGCAGGCGGCGCTGCCGGAGCGAGTGCGGCAGTCTGCGTGACGGTGCCTGTCTCAACGGCAGCAGTCGTTTCCGGCAGTGCTGTTGTCTGCGTCTGCTGCGGCGCAGTCTCATCCGGAGCAGAATAGGATACGGCACCGATTTCAACAGTTTCCAGTACGGGCATCATCTGCCAGCCGCCGAGCATCACACAGCCTGTCGCACAGAGCAGCGAGATTTGTCTGAGCTGTACTTTCATTAAAAGCATCTCCCTTTTCACAGTATGCACATTCTGCTAATCCTTATGCAGCAGTGCAGCGAAATATGAGTCCTTGCGCCCGCGATGAAAAGTGCCGGATGAAAGACAAAATGATCTGTTTATAATGTTAATATATTTTCATAAATATATTGCCAT
>CAMHUJ010000273.1 GCA_946188175.1 uncultured Ruminococcus sp. | reverse complement strand
ACAGAAAACAAAACAATAACACGCGCAGAAGGCGCAAGTATGGAGGAAACCATGATGGAAACAAAAACACAGAAAAACAACTCCGCAAAGAACGGTGCTGCTCCTGATGCAGTGATTTCATTCGGTGAGTTCAAAAGACGCACTCACGGCAGAATTGTCAAGACAATCATTGCATCGGTGCTTGCATTGTCATGTGTGGGCGGTATGTTCGTTTCTTCTACCGACGGCGGCAGAATCTTTTCCGGTTCCATGCTTACAGCCTCCGCAGAAGGTTCTGCTGTTATGAATTCTGTGGAGAATGTGCAAAAGAAATTAGTAGAAGAGGGTCTGAATTTTATCGCTGGCAAGATTCCTTATGTAGGTGATAAACTGAAAGACGTTGTCAGCCCGTTTATCCTGGATGCACTTGGCTTACATGAAGAAACGGAACCCAAGATGACCATAGACGATCTGAGCAAGCAGCTCAGCGAGATGTCTGCAAACATGAACACGATGGAAAATGAGCTTAAAGATTACATGGATAGCAACACATGGCAGCTCATACAGGCAATTAACAACGACAATATCCTGACCCAATACAAGAACGGCATGAACAAGCTGAGCATTGGCGGCAATTCTTCACTCAGTGAACTTTCCGAGCTTGAAAAGTGCAACGAAGACGGAACCCCCAAATACAACAAGAGCCAGAAGCTCTTTATCATTGCAGATTCGATCGGCAGTACCTCCACATGGAACACGGAAGGCTCCATTCCCTTCAACCTCAGACTGGTAGGCGGTTATCTTGCAGGCGCAAACTACCTCTCGGAAAAGGATATGTTTACGGCAATCTGTGACAGCCGCGTTGTTCAGAACAACTGTGTATTCTACGATGAAGCGCAGGAAGCGGTTGAACCTTATATTGCGTACCTTATGAAAGATTATCTGGCGATCTACAGCATCACGTTAGAGGCTGTCAAGGCGCAGGATATGATCGAAACCGCACTTGAAAATCATGATACCAGTGTATTCGATCCCGAAGAACTCGGCTCCAGCTATGCAAAACGCTTTGAAAACTACATCTCCACACGTTCACAGCGTGATTCTCTGATCAGAGATCTTAAAAAACTGCTCTATGGCAACGGAAATGAGGATGCAAAGTGCATATTTAACAGATACTACCAATTCTGCGAACATGACAGACGTGAGTACATTGACGGCGGCAAGGAGTCCACAGAGCTTACATTCGAGCACAGAATGGTGGAAGGCAAGGCTGATGTATTCACCAATATCTACAATACAAACTACCTCACAGGTGCTGCGCTCAAGAACCTGATCAACCATGCAAAGTCCGACGGTGTCAGCGTTGCGGATTACCTGAAGGCACATAATAACCCTCTGCCCGAAGGTTCGCAGTGGCTCCTCGTTTCAGAAGGCGTGAAGGAGAATACGGAAAGGGTCAAAACTTACAGAGTTGACTATACAGATCGTATCTATGATGAAATCACGGTGATCGATGTCAACGATGCTACCCTGAAGCTGCAGAAGCTCTGTCCTTATGAGTATCTGCACGCCAGACAGTACGGTATCGGTCACACAGATTTCTACTCTGACTACAAGTATACCCCCGTTGATGTAGTGGTGATCAAGAACAGTGTAGCGGATAACGGCGCTCTCTTCGGCAATCTCGGAAATGACGGTGAGTATCATGTCAAGAGCGGCGTTTACAAGCTCAAGAGAGACTTCTATGCCAACGGTACCATTGCCATCGACGAAGGCGCTGATGTCACAATCGACCTGGCCGGCAGCCGCATCGACAGAAATCTTGATGCGGTAAATAACAATGGCAGTGTTTTCGCAGTCAAGAACGGTGCAAAGCTGCGTGTGATCGACAGCACCGGCACGGGAGCACTCAGGGGTGGTTATGCCCGATCCGGCGGCGGTGCAGTCTATGTGTGCGAGGGCGGCGAGGCAGTCCTTGAGGGGATCAGCGTGGACGGTAACAAGGCTGGCGAAAAAGGCGGCGCTTTCTTTGTAAAAGGCAAGCTCACTCTGACAGGATGCAGGGTGACGGACAATGAATCCCCTGACGGCGGTGCTGTATACTGCGATACCAACGGAAATGTTACCATCAACGGGGATACACACTTCAGCAGCAACAAAACTACCGTTTACGGCGGCGGTGCTTTGGTGAATTATGGCACTATGGATATAGATGGCATCTCGATTGACAACAACACCGCTGTAACGAGAGGCGGTGCGATCTGGACAAGCGGCAATATGGTCATAAAGAATGCCATGATCCAGAAGAACCAGGCAGGCATCGACGGCGGCGGAATCTATGTCAAGGCCGGCAGCGCATTCCGGATCGAAAATTCTACGATCAGCGAAAACACTGCCAACTACGGCGGCGGAATTTACAGCCAGCGTACCCGCGTAAGTGCTGACAACGTTGTCATCAGTGAGAACACAGCGAACAAGCACGGCGGCGGTGTATTCACACAGAACGCCGGAGATGGCGGCACGATCACCTTCACAAATTCCACGATCATTAACAATACTTCCGGAGAAAATGGCGGCGGGATCTATTCCAATAACCGTGATTGCTATCAAAAATGCACCATAAGCGGCAATACGGCAAAGGGCGACGGCGGTGCTCTCTTTGTGGCATACGCATACGACCAGACGGTCCTGCGCGACAGCAAGCTCGTTGACAATACCGCAGGCAATACCGGCGGTGCGATCCGCAATGACGGAAATGTAAAATTTACAAACTGCGAACTGACAGGGAACCATGCAGACTATCGCGGCGGCGGATACTGCTGTGAATGGGGGAAAGCGGTAGGCTATATGGAAGGCGGCTCTATGAACGGCAATACTGCACCCACAGGCGCAAACGACTATGATCCCCTCCACCACTTCTGGGTAACAAATGGCGGAAATGTAAACGGTAAGGCTTTCTATTGATACAACACCTGACCGGTGCGTTCCCGAAACGCGTACAAGTGACAAAAAGACTCCCTGCGGTGATCCGCCGTCGGGAGCCTTTTTGCTGCCGGATCATCAAAGATTGCAGGGGGGGCGACGATGAAGAAAGACCCGGAGACACACCCACGCCGGACAATTTTTGCGGGAACGGTTAACGACGATCATTTCCTTGCAGACCCAGCTTTGTCGTGAATACTCCATTCCGCACACATTTCTTGCTTTATTTTCCCGCCCCTGTCGCTGTGGGATATTGAGCTGATTTTGTCAGGAGAAACAGCAAAAAAGCCGGAGAAATAGTTCTCCGGCTCTACTTACAGTCCCAGTTCCTTCACTTTCCGATAAAACCGGTTTGGTTTCATGTTAAGGTGCTTCATGGTTTCTCTTGCGGTCTGTTCGCCTGCTCGCCACACCCTGACTTCCCGCCGGAATTGCTTTTCATCGAACGGCAGCGGCTGCCTTCCGCGGTACTTTCCCTGCTTCCTGGCAAGCTCAATGCCCTCACGCTGCCGTTGTCGTATCATCTCATGCTCAAACTCGGCAAGCCCTGCAAATATCGTCAGCATAAGTTTTCCCTGTGGTGTGGACGTGTCAAACTGTTCCTTCACGCTGCGGACTTCCACACCTTTGGCAGTCAGTTCATCAAGAATCGTAAGCAGATCGCGCACGGATCTTGCAAGCCGGGCATATTCGGTGACAACGACCGTGTCTCCCTCCCGGACATACTCTCTCATTGCTGTGAGCTGCGGTCTTGCGGTGTCTCTGCCGCTGCATTTGTCGATAAAGATCTTGTCTGCCCCCAGTTCCCTGAATACTTCGAGCTGACGCCCTTCGTTCTGATCCTGCGTGGACACTCTCGCATAACCTATCAATGCCATAAAAATTTTCCCTTTCTGCTATGTAATATTAATATTATACATCACGTTGCAATATATGTCAATAGGGTATACTGTTTTCTTCTCGTCCTCACAGTAAACATCAAGGCGGACTCCCTTTGCA
>CAMHUJ010000272.1 GCA_946188175.1 uncultured Ruminococcus sp. | reverse complement strand
TGCATTTGAAGCGGCGTTTCAGGGCTGTACGGCAATCGCGCTCTCTGAGCAGGCATGCCCCTGCCATGCGGTCACGGACGCGTATCTCGATCAGATTCTCGCAGAGCTGATCGACCGGCGTCCCGATGCGGGGCAGATCTGGAATGTCAATTTTCCGGGCTGTCCGCTCGCCGAATGCAGAGGTATTCTCAGAGACCGGAAGGTCTCGCACGGCATGTTCTTCCGCGATCATTATAATGTACTGGAGCAGCTGCCGGAGGGCGGCATCCGGTATATGGTCGAGGGCGATTACAATGAGGATGCCGAGCCGGAAACCGATTTCCGCGCGGTTGTGGATCGCTATGTCTCAATCGGAATCGCAAACAATATCGGATAATCATAAAACGGGATTCCCGAATCACCCATATAAATCATGCCCCGAAGCAGCAGCGAAAGCGCTTCGGGGCATTTTTGTGATTGCGGATGTGCAGGCGGAATCAGGATGTAGCTGCGGCTTTCTGCTTTTTCCGCTCCGGCAGTGAGGTCAGCCAGAGCAGCGGCTTCATAATCAGCCAGCTGATCAGCTTGCCGAGATAGAAGACGGGGAAGCTCGCAAGCACCGTCAGCAGGAAATGCAGCGGAATGATCTTGAAATAGCGCTGCACGAAAATCGCAGGTGTATTTTCGCCCTCGAGAAAATGCCGGACATAAATGCAGTCGCCGATGTACGAGAGCAGATAAACCGTCATGGAGAGCGACGCGACCGCTTTCAGAATGCTGCGGACGATTTTATTGCGGATCTTAATATCATAGAGCAGCAGGAAGAACGTACCTGCGACAAGAATATTCGGGAAATCCTCGTTTGTAAAGTTGACGCCCTGATCCCAGCCGAAATCCGTCGTGAAGCGGTCGAGCAGCACCTCGCCGGTCAGCAGCAGCACCAGAACCGGCAGCAGAATCCATTTTTTGATGCGCGGGCGGTATTCCGCGATCATCAGCCCCGTCCAGTAATAGGCGAAGGGCCAGATGCTGCCGAAGTAATTGGGCGTGAAGCCGATAGAGACCTTTTCCTCGGGATGCTGGATGATCCGGAAGCGGTTGACCGAGATTGCAAGATTCGCAACAAAAATCAGAACAATCAGCGCGCCGATTTTCGCCTTTTTCGTCTGCATGCCGCGGTATGCCGCGTTGATAAACGGCATCATCAGGTAGAGCGGAATGAACATGTTGACATACCAGCCGTAGCCGGGCTGCTGCAAATGGTAAACCGATTCCGCCCAGACATAAAACGCCCAGTGCTCATGCAGCACAAAAATCTTGAAGGCAATGGTGATCGCGGCGATAATCATGGAATTGACGACAATCGGCGTGATCTTGATATAGTGCTTCGCGGTCGGCTTTGCGTTGCCCATGAGAAAGCCGGAGATAATCAGAAACAGCGGGACGCATTCGTAGCTGAGCATCCGGAAGCCCGAAATAACAGCGACGGATTTTTCCGCCATAGGGAAGCCGTAAAAACCGCCGTACAGGCAGAAATGCAGCGACAGCACAAAGTACATCGCGCAGGTTTTGACCAGGTCGATGCCGGAATCGCGCTCCCGTTTTGCAGGGGCAGCGGCTTTCGGCTGCGGCACAGCCGGTTCTTCGGGAGCAGTCCCCTGCAAAACCGGCGGATTTTCCGCAGACTCCACTGCCGTTTCCTGCGATTCGGGCAGCATCTGCTGTTCTGCGGATTCCGTCAGAAGCGCCGCAGACTGCTCCTTCGGCCGTATTTCCGCAGCCGCAGGATGTTTTTTTTCGGATGCCATATCAATATTTTCCTCTCTTTCACGCAGCATTGCTGCAAATTCAGATGCCCTGCTGCGTCGATGCAAGCTCCGGTGCAGGTTCGATCTCCATATCCAGCGCGCGGAATGTATCCTGATAATTCCCGACAATCAGCTGCGATGTTTTTGCAGGATCGACCAGAAACACCGCTTTGATCACCACACTCGCGCCCGGCTGGAGTTCAAATACCCCGCTGATAGATTCATCTTCGGTATCAATCGTCGTTTCCTGACAGGAGACGCCGTCCTGAAAGACCCGAATCCTGTATTTCTGTACGAAGTGCATATTCTTCTCTTCATTGTTCTGATACTGTATCCGGACAACCAGAACATCATTGCGGAACATATCCTTTGTCAGCTCCGAATCGAGGAAGGTGATCTCATTCGCAGACTGTGTCTCTGTGCTGCCGGAATCGCCGGCGCCGGGTGCCGCCGTGACATAACCGTTTCGCGGCTGCATATTGCTGTACCGGTTTCGCTTCCGGATCATATCATTGACGACCGTTAAAAATATAATCAGTGAAATGACCGTTACGGCTGCTAAGATCACCATGATTCCGGTTGCTGTCTTTTTTCCGTTTGCCTGCGAAACCTGCGGTATTTCAAACGGCGCCGACGGCTGCTCGGACGGCTGCGGCGCGGTACGCTTCAGCGGTTTGCCGCATTCCGGACAGGTGCGTGTCCCGCGCGGAACCGGCTGATTGCAGTGCGGACAGTGTTTCATTTTCTTTCCTCCGTTCTGCCTGATTTGCTGCTATTATACCATATTATCGCCGAAAAAGCAAGGATTTGGTTGCTTCGGGAGCAGGGCGGAAGCGGGAAAAAGGCTGCAAGCGGAAAGCGAATCAGGAGATTACAAAATTCATATTTCGTTCCGCCGCAGATAACAGTAAAATACCATACAGAAAATCATGAAAAATCCGGTTCACTCTTGGCATCTATTTCTCTTGCATTTCGAGTTAGCATATGCTATAATATAATGTAGTTTGCATATGCTAACCTGATAGGAGGTATATCATGGAACTGAAACTCGGCGATGTTCAGACCACAGCTTTGATTCCGCTTGCGGTCAAAGCAAATGAAACACAGCGGAAAAATGCACGCATCAAAGACCGGAAAGCCGTTGAGATCATCAGGGCGCTGAATATTGACACAAAGCCCTATGATAAATTCATGTCGCATGAGGGCGTGATTGCCCGAACGATCATGCTTGACCGCCAGATGAAGGACATTATCCGAAAAGCGCCGGATACTGTCATTGTCAACGTCGGCGCAGGCTTTGACGACCGCTTTTCCAGAGTGGACAACGGCAGCATCCGGTGGTTTGACCTTGATCTTCCGGATTCGATTGCTGCCAGACGGAAGGCGTTTCCGGAACGGGAACGCGTCACCATGATCGCAGGAAATGCACTGGAAAGTGACTGGTGCAAACCGGTGCAGGAGGCACTTGCAGGCAGAAAAGCAAAGCCTGTGTTTATTGCCGAGGGCCTGTTTATGTATCTGACGCTGGAACAGATCAAAACATTCCTTGAGGTGCTGAAGCATCATTTTCCGGACGGCGGTATTCTGATTGCAGAGCAGAACTGCAAAATGATGCAGAAAAGTGAAAAGCACCATGATACGGTAAAAAATACCAATGCACATTTTCTTTCCGGCACGGATTCCGGACAGGAGATCGCTGATCTGACAGACGGATTTCAGCTGGTGGAGGAACACAGCTTCAATGAAGAAATGAAAAAATACAGTGTCCGCGCAAAGCTCTTTGCACTGCTGCTCCCGAAAATGAATGACCGCTGGGCGACATTCCGCTGGTAACAGAATATGCTGCGCCGGAACGCGGGAAATCTGATTGCTCTGTTCGTGTGTTAGCCGCAGCTAACACAAAGAGGCGATAACGTGCATATCGCAATGATAACAGCCGCCGTCTGCGGTGCGGCTCTGATTGTGTATTCGGTAGAATTCGTCTCTCCCTTTCTGCTCAACAAGCATCATATCACTGAACATAAAAGCGCATTGTCTCTTTTTATGGAACAATGCGCCTTTTTCATTCTGCCTGGCTGAGCCGATCGGTGATGAAATTTCTGTACGCATCACCGATCGGCAATTCAAAATCTGTGTAAAGTTCCTTCCGGTCTGCCATGACTTTTTCCTGTGTC
>CAMHUJ010000271.1 GCA_946188175.1 uncultured Ruminococcus sp. | reverse complement strand
CAATACAAAACGGACACAGAATCGTATGATCCTGTGTCCGTTTTTTAGATTTCCGTATCAATCAGTCCTTGAATTTTCTCTGAGAGATGCATGATCGAAGCTGTATCAAAATAATCCGAAAAGCCGCATCGCTGCATGACATCCCGAAACGCATGCTCCCCTGACAGACAGGAATACCCGCTGAGATCATTATAAACGGCGCATGCTTCCGCAGGATTCTGCATCACGACCGTATACATTTCGAGCGCCGGAAGCGCAGATACACCGTAGCTGATATAATATCCCGGCTGCTCATACAGATGCGAAACCTCGTAAAGCTCCAGATTGACGCTGCATTCATCCATGATATCCGAAAACAGCTTTGCTGTATCGGACGGAGTCAGATCGTCAAGCTGCTGCGTGACTCGGTATTCAAATTCCCCGACGGCAAATCCGGAAATCGCAGCATCCAGAAGATCAAGCAGGACAAGCTGCTGCTTCTGTACTGCATCCGTTCCGAAAATCTCCCGATAATACGGCAAAAATAACGTCACCATACTCTGTGACTGCGCTTCCGCAATATCAAGATTCACAGTCTGCATGCAAACCGGAGTTGTATCACGCCAGTCCGAATGAAAATGTCCGAATTCATGCGTAACCGTGATCAGATCATACGCCGTATCCGTCATATACGTATACATCAGCCCGATCTTTTCATTCGGAAGATTAATCGTAAAGCTGCCGTCATAGCAGTTCAAGCCCTCGGCTTTCGTATAAAGATGCCCGGAAAACAGCTTGTCAGCCGATTCGGCAATCTCCGGAGACAGCTTCGGCGCATATACTTTCAGAAGATCGTATGGATCGTCCTCCAGCGGCTCTGACCAGATATCTTCGCCGGAATCATTCAGTGAACGTTCCAGTGCATCCCGCAGCGGAACAAGCTGTGCACGGATCGCCTGATAAATCTCTGACGTTTCCGCCGCAGTATAATCGCGGTCATAATAATCGAACAATGCCTGCGAGACATCCATATCTTTCAGCACATCGAGATAGATTTTTGCGCAGCGCTTATTCGTTTTATCAAGATCGGGTTCATCGCCGTAAGCCAGATTATAATAGTCGTTGAGCCGGTCTGATTCCTCTGATGCATCGGATTTTGCATAGGCAATGATGCGTGTCAGCGAATTACCGGTAAAATACGGCAGATCCGCCTCGTTGATATACGGCGCAAACAGAGCGGAATCCGCAGATTTTTTATAGCCGTTTGCAAAGAACCAGTCTGCAATATCCAATGCAGCAAAATAGTCTTCGGTACACTGATGATTCAGCGAATAAAGATCATCATTATTCCAGTCCGAATAATACGCAATCTGCGCACGGCAATGCTTCGCATAGGCTTCATCGACAGCCTGCATCACCGTATCAATCTGCGCTTGCAGCTGCGGTTTCTGCGAAGCATCCGTCCAGCTTTTCTGAAAAGACAGAACCTGCTGTTTCAATCCGTTGATATCATACCGCTGATCGGCATGTTCCGATACATCAACGGCGGATTCCGGCTGAAGCAGCGATGTATCCGCGCATCCGGCAGCCGGTAGAAACGCAGATAACACAAGCAGCATGGTCAGTTTCCGAAGACGCATGATCCGTTCCTTTCTGGTCAGGTATCCTTCATCCGGATTGTCATAATCGTCACGGCAGTACAAATCAAATGATAGAGCAGAAGAATACCGCCGCTGATTTCATTGTATGCACCAAGCAGAACAAAAATCAAAATGAACAGGAAGCCGAGACACGCAGTCACAGCCTGCAAGATCATACCGAGATTGGAAGCAGAACGGATTCGTTTTGCGCCGACCACGGTTTGAATGAATCCGGCAAGGCGTCCTGCACAGAGCATCGACGGACTTGCGGTTTGCAGCGGCTTGGTCTCCTCCACAAAATCCGCCTCGAACCGTGCCGGAATGATCCTGACACGATCCTCACGGATGCCGAACAGCTTGGAGATCCGGCGCTGCGAAAGCATTGCATCATTGCTGCGCACCAGCAGAATCAAATTCTCGCGCTCAAGCTCCTTGAGCCAGTGCTTGACGGATTTGCTCGCTTCCAAACTGACAATGAACAGCGCCGCAACACTTCCGGCAATCGAAAGATACAGCACATCCTGTCCTTCCTGCACCATGTCACGTACCTTGGCTGTTGCAGGAATCCCCTCGATGCTGTGTTCGATCATCATATCACGCGTACCGAGCAGTACACGCTTGTTATCAATCCAGCCGCTGACACCCTTTCCTTCGTCATAGACATAATTCTCGACATACTGTGCAGAAGGATCATCCGTCAGAATCGCACCGGCAAAAATATCCTTGAGGATACTTCCGGCATGGTTCGTCAGGCAGCCTGCATAGCGCAGCGCCTCTTCGGTATGTGCCTCACCGACGACCTGAATCGACTCAAGTTTTGTCGTCCCCTGCGGAAACAGAGCGCTTGCATCGGTCATGATCGTATTGACATCATAGAAATCATCCACACTCTGATAGCCGAGCAGAATGCCGCTGTTGCGGACATAATCCTTTGAGCCCGAAAGCATCGGCAGATTGGAAATCAGTGTAATTGCCGTGCAGGCGCATGCCGAGAAGCACAGCGCAAAAACAGACGTACCGTAGCAAACCGCACTATCGACATGATCGCGGCGCAGCAGTGCGATACCGACTGCAAACAGTCCGCCGAGCAAAGTAATCAGCGGAACGGCAGTGCGGCAGAATTTGTCAGCAATATCGGTTGAGAAGGTGTATTTCAGGAAATCCTGCGGATTCTCAATCGGCTGCATCACCGCAAGAATCGGGAATTCGCCGGACGTACCGCGTGTCAGATTCTCAGAGCGCTTTTCATCCTCCACATAACGGATTGCATATTTCGGATTGCCGTCCGTCAGGCGTTCAAAGTTCTGAATCGCTCGCGCAGCAATCATTTTCTTGCCCACTGCATTCATGACAAGCGTGAGCAAGCCGATTGAAATATAAACGGAAACCACGCCTGTCCGCAGCATATTCGGGCTCGGAATGATCAGAAACGCTGCGATTTCCGCAGTTATCATTGACATGGCGGCAAGCGAATCACAGTCCGCTTTCAGCTTCAAAAGTTTCAGATAGCCGTTCTTAAGAAGCCCGCCGACAAACGGCAGCGCAGCCATGCCGAGCAGCAGCTGAATCGTCAGATACGCAATCGGCGCTTCCTTACTGCTCAGAAATGCAGGCATCCGGAAGGACGGAAGCCAGTCCAGCAGCGTAATTGTACCGCTGCAAAGCGCAAGAAATCCCAGAATAAAAATCCGGAGCGAAAGATTGAGATTCAGCTCATTGAGATCATTCCGGATTGCTTCCTTGTTTTCGGTCTGCTGCTTCGCTTCCTTCGGCAGATCGGTACGCTCGCGGCGTTCATCCTGATAACGAACGTCGATATTGATATGCTTTCGCGCCTCGGAATTGCTTGCAGAAAGATCAAGCTGCGTATGTTCTGCCTGACCGATATAACGAATCGGACGTGCAGCATCACGCGGATGCTGTTTCAGATTTTCGGGAATACGTTCCAGAACCTCCGGTGCATCGGCAAGCTCACGACGCTTGCGCAGCTTGGAGGCAGGCAGCGTCTGCATGGATGCGACCGGCGTGACGCGCTGATACGGCTGTCCGTTGGATGAAACCTGACGGCGGCGAAGCTCCTTCGCTCTGGTCGAATCATTCATCCGGCGGATTTTCGGTCTGTATTCGCCGTTTTCATCCTCTTTCACAAGTACGGCATGATCGTATGCCTGCGAGGTTGCCGCAACATGCGCCTCACGCTGTGCGAGCGATTCAGGCTCGACATGTGCGATCGAGTTCATAAATGAAACCTGCGGCTTTTTGATATCGGCAGGTGTAACAGTACGGACAGGATCAGCCTTTCTGCGCTGACCGGGTCTCGGCGGTACCGGCTCCCGCTTGATCTCACGCGGTTTCGG
>CAMHUJ010000270.1 GCA_946188175.1 uncultured Ruminococcus sp. | reverse complement strand
TCTGTTTCCAGTACGAATGATGCGGTAACATCGGCATATTTTTTTGATTCATCCGAGATTGTCAGCTTATAGCTGCCGGGTTTTGCATCGGTATAGCGGATTGTGCCGCTTGCAGCGGTGAAGCCGTCTGCAACTGAGTATTTCTGCTGATAATCCGCCGGAATGCCATCTGCGGTGAATGTTGTGCTGCCGGTGCCGGCATCTGCATTGCTGACTGTCAGTTTGCCAGCAAATTTGACCGGAATATACGTGTCGGTATTGACCGTGATATAGCCCGCCTTGGTAATCAGCACAATTTCTTTGACGGTGCTGCCCATGAGCCCTTCATACATTTTGTAATCGAGCTTGTTGCCGTGCGGCTCCTCTGTTTTGATGCCGGACGACCACGCGATTTCGCCGCGCCAGATATTCTGCTCATGACGCATCGCATAGGCTTTGCCGTCAGCCGTTTTCAGCAGTGCGCCGCGGTAAAAGACATCAAAGCCCTCCGGCTGACCGGTCAGGTCAATGAGATAGTCGCCCCACGCCGTTTCCGTTGACAGCTTTACGCCGAGATTCAGCGTTTCAGGCTTTGCATCCTGTACCGCAGAAAAGCTCGCTTTGCCTTCCTTGACTGTGACCGTTTTATATGCCTCCGGTACGGTGTCCAGCTTGGTGAAGCTGTAGTTGTTTGTGCCGAGTGCGTCAAGATCAGCCTGCGAAATTGCAACCGGATATGTTACGCCGAGAATGGTATCCGTGCCGTTGTTGAAGGTGCCTTCAAACAGCTTGCCTTCCGCATTCATCAGCACTTTGTTTTTCGTCGCGGATGTGACGGCATCCACCGCACCGGCAGAATCGCCCATTTCCGCAGCATAGAAATCGGTATACGGGATATTCATGGTGCCGTAAAGCAGCGTATCCTCAGCGGATACGGACAGCGGCATCGCTGCAGTAATCGCTGCGATTGCCGCAGCCGGAATCATTGAAAGTTTCTTCATTTATCTTCTCCTTTAGTTAGATTAGGCTAACTCTGATTCAAAATATAAGAGCGAAACACAATCGCTCTTATGTAGTTATCATCCGCTAACCGCATATAGTATATCACAGAATATCACATTTGTCAAGTGGTTCCCTCTTTTCAGAAGACAAGAATATCACTTCTCTGCACGATCTTGATTCAATCCCGGTAAATCATCTGCTGCAGTGTGTGCTCCGGAATTTCAGAGAGCAATGCAAGGATTGCATTTTCACTCTCGTCGAGTTCGGGAAAACATTTTCTCATCATGGTTTCAAGTTTTGTGTAGTACTGCTGATAGCGCAGTGCAGTTTCAGCCCCTTTTTCCGTCAGATAAATGATATTGTCATCATCTTTCTGAATCATTCCGATTGAAACCAAAGACTTGAGCATTGAATGAATACTGGATTTTTTATAGTGCAGATATTCTGCCAGATAGGCGTTACGGATTTGCCTGCCTGCATCCGAAAATGCCTTCATCGTCAACAGATAGCGAATATTGGCAGGGGTGAGTTTCTCATTCGTTTTCATCATCATTCTCCTGAAACAGGCGGCAAATTCCAATCTGCCGCCCGTTTGTCTTACTGCTTATGGCATGAACCGCAGCAGCCGCAATGTGCGCAGTCACAGCCGCAGGACGATTTTCCTTTCTTCTTATCACGGATCATTGAAACCACGATTGCAGCCACAATTGCCGTCAGAATCAGTGAAACGACAATCGTTCCAAGGTTGTCTGTCAGCCATGCCATCATATTAATCAGCTCCCTTGCGTTCTGAGTTTTTCAGTCAGCGTTGTGGATTCCTTATACTTCTTGATAAACAGCATATAGATCATTATGCCAAGAACCGCGATTGCAAAGACCAGCCCGACCGGGTTGACATTGCCCGTGAACAAGCCGCCGAATTGATTGATCATCAGCGAGATCGCATAGGCAAAGCCGCACTGATAGAGAATCGCAAACCATGTCCATTTGGCGTTGTTCATTTCGCGCTTGATGGCACCGATCGCTGCAAAGCACGGCGCGCAGAGCAGATTGAACACGAGGAAGGAGAAGCCGGTCACGCTTGTGAATGCTGCGGCAAGCGTCTGCCATACCGTCTGATCGCCGCCGCCGTACAGAACGCCCATCGTACCAACGATGTTTTCCTTTGCGACAAGCCCTGTGAACGATGCGACTGCCGCCTGCCAGTTGCCCCAGCCGAGCGGTGCGAAAATCCATGCAATGCCGCTGCCGATTTTTGCAAGAATGGAAAGATCCAGTTCCTCCGGCTCCAGCATCCGGAATCCCTCGTCCGTGAAACCGAAATATGTCGTAAACCAAACGAAGATCTGAGAGATCAGGATGATCGTGCCCGCCTTCTTGATAAACGACCAGCCGCGCTCCCACATCGAACGGAGTACATTGCCGAGTGTCGGCATATGGTAAGCAGGCAGCTCCATGACGAACGGCGCCGGCTCTCCCGCGAACATCTTTGTCTTTTTCAGCATGATGCCCGAAACGATGATCGACAGCATGCCGATAAAGTACGCAGAGACCGAAATCAGCGGAGAGCCCCCGAAAATCGCGCCAGCAATCATCGCAATGAACGGCACCTTTGCACCGCAGGGAATGAATGTGGTCGTGATGATCGTCATGCGGCGGTCACGCTCATTTTCAATCGTGCGGCTCGCCATGATACCCGGCACACCGCAGCCGACACCGACCAGCATCGGGATGAACGATTTACCGGACAGACCGAATCTGCGGAATACTCTGTCAAGCACGAATGCGATACGTGCCATATAGCCGCAGGCTTCGAGGAATGCGAGCAGCAGGAACAGCACGAGCATCTGCGGCACAAAGCCCAGCACAGCACCGACACCGGCAACAATGCCGTCAAGGATCAGACTCTTGAGCCAGTCTGCGACACCAATCTGATCCAGTCCGCTTTCCACAAGTGCGGGAATACTCGGGACAAAGGTGCCGTAGTTCGCCGGATCCGGTTCCTCGCCGTATTCTTCCAGCGTTTTCAGTGCTGCCTGATAATCGTCGAGGCTCGCTGTTTCCTCGGAAATTTCAAGCGTTTCCTCATCTTCGACCTCATAGGTGAAATCGCCGGCCGGCTCGCTGCCGGTTGCTTCGGTATAGGCATCATAGCCGTCAACAATCAGCGAGGCGTTGGTATATTCCTCGGCAGCTTCCTCGTAGTCTGCGGTTCCCATGCCGAACAGATGAAAACCGTCACCGAACAGATTGTCGTTCGTCCAGTCAGTCATCCACGCGCCCGGCCCCTTCATCGCGATCAGATACACAAGGAACATGATTGCCGCGAAGATCGGCAGACCGAGAATACGGTTCGTCACAATTTTGTCGATTTTATCAGAAGATGTGAGCTTTCCGGCGCTGTGCTTCTTATAGCAGGCTTTGATGACTGATGCGATGTAGATGTAGCGCTCATTTGTGATAATGCTTTCCGCATCATCGTCAAGCTCTTTTTCCGCAGCGGCAATATCCTGCTCCACATGGCGCATTGTGGATTCGGGAATGTTCAGCTTTTCGAGCACCTTGTCATCACGCTCGAAAATCTTGATCGCATACCAGCGCTGCTGCTCCTCCGGCATATCGTGCACGACAGCTTCTTCAATGTGTGCGATCGCGTGCTCGACCGGTCCGCTGAATGTGTGCTGCGGAGTGGTTTTCGTATTCTGTGCTGCTTTGATCGCCGCCTCTGCCGCTTCCTGCACGCCGGTTCCTTTCAGCGCGGAGATTTCTATAATCTCACAGCCGAGCTGGCGGGATAACTCTTTCGTGTTGATCTTGTCGCCGTTCTTTTTGACGACATCCATCATGTTGATCGCAATGACGACCGGAATGCCGAGCTCAACCAGCTGTGTCGTCAGATAGAGATTTCGCTCCAGATTCGTGCCGTCAATGATATTCAGGATTGCGTCGGGGCGTTCACCGATCAGGTAGTTACGCGCGACGACTTCCTCCAGCGTATACGGCGAGAGCGAG
>CAMHUJ010000269.1 GCA_946188175.1 uncultured Ruminococcus sp. | reverse complement strand
ATTCATTTTGCCATAGGTGGCTTTTGTGCTGTCCGTACAAAATGGTTCAGTTCAGCGCCTGTCAGGAGCGGTTTTTTTGCAGTTTTACGGTTGTTTTGTGCCTACTTGTATTGCCGGATCAGCCAGTCCAGCGCCCGTGCTGTCCGTTCCTCGGCATGATTTGTATGCCCGCCGGGATTCAGTTCATAGACAAAATGCACATCCGATTCCTTAAAACATGACGATATTGCCGCAGTATTTTTCTCTACGGACGCCAGAACCGGATTGCGCGCACGGCTCTCACGGTCACCGAGCGAGAGATACACATGCTCCGGCTGACGCACCGGCTGATGCGTGCGGACGTATTCCGCAAACCCCGGATACCAGAGCGAGCCGGATATGCTTGCCGCAGCACTGAATCTGTCCGTATGATACAGCGCCCAAAGCGCAAACAGTCCGGCAAGCGAATAGCCTGCAATCAGATGCCGTTCCGGCGACAGACCGTTCTGCGCGATCACCTCCGGCATCACGCTGCCGGTCAGCGTTTGCAGCCACGCCTCCGCGCCGCCCGCAAACGGTTCGCCCTTGAACAGCGCCGGTGCCGCCCACGGAGACAGCGATGCATTCCATTCCTGCTCGGAAAGCCGGATCGTCACCAGTGCAGCGCCCTGCCGGATATCCACCGGAAGCATCACGTATGCCCGTTCGCCCTCATCGGAGAAGCAGTGCATCCAGATCACGTTTTTTGCAGCAGGATCGCCGAAAACCGCAATCTCTTTTCCGCCGCTCCGCATCATCGGTTATCGACCGGCTCCGGATAGAGATCGTGATGCGTCAGACGCTCCCACGCGACCTGCTCCCACTTCGTCCCGGGCATGCCGTAATTGCAGTAGGGGTCGATTGAGATGCCGCCGCGCGGCAGGAATTTGCCCCAGACCTCGATATATGCAGGCTCCATGAGCCTGATCAGATCGTTCATGATGATATTGACACAGTCCTCATGAAAATCGCCGTGGTTCCGGAAGCTGAACAGATACAGCTTGAGCGATTTGCTCTCGACCATGCGGACACGCGGCACATATGAGATATAGATCGTCGCAAAATCCGGCTGCCCCGTGATCGGGCAGAGGCTCGTGAACTCCGGACAGTTGAACTTGACGAAGTAGTCGCGGTCAGGGTGCTTGTTCTCAAAGGTTTCCAGTACCGAAGGATCGTAGTCCTGCGGATATTTGGTATGCTGATTGCCGAGAAGCGTCATGCCCTCCTGCTCTTTATTCCGTTCGCTCATATTCATTCTCCTTTTTTCCGCTGACATAATCAAGGATTCCCTCGATAATTTCAGGATTCATATATCCCTTTCCGTCCTGCCCGTTGATGCCGTAGAGCATTGCATAGGCGAAATTATCCGCCATACATTCCTCCGGATCAATGACATAAGCAGTATTTTGTCCGAACACCTCATAAAAATCCTCTGCCTGCGTCTGATCGTAATAGATATCTGTTCCGTCAATCGGAATCAGTACCGTGGATGCACCGGATTCCAGCGTTGTCTGTGCCTCGGAATAAGGCTTTTCTGCGATCAATGCAACGAAGCAGTCTGTTTTCTGCCCGTTGATCGTGAAAGCCGCATAGGAATCATGATGCCCGACATCCGGATTACTCAGCAGCTTCTCCTGCACGCTCGGCGGCAGCGCGAAATCTTCATCCGCAACGGTGAAATGGATGAGAGAATACATCTGCGCTCTGAAATCCGGATTACTTCTTGTCAGACAATGGAACAGCTCATGCCACAGCAGCTCATCGGCAAAACGGCAGAATCCCGGAATAAAGCGCATCCACGCGAATAACGAAATCGCTGTCCCGTTCAGATAAATCTCCGTGCCGTGCGTATATCCGCTCGCGCCGGACTCTAATTACATATCCGCCTTGATAAACGTGATCTCGTCAGTCTGCGGGAGAACATATCCGTTCTTTTTCAGCGTCCGGTACATTTTTGCGATGCGGCTTTCAAGAAAGGACTTTTCAATCAAATTGAACGTCTGCACCGACTGTTCGGATACTTCAAGCAGCTCATTGATTGTCGCACCGCTTTTCTGCATCCTGAATTCAATATCCGGCTGTGTATAATGACCGTAATAGTCGGTATGCGCAAGCATCAGCCTGCGCCCTTCCTCCGCTGCCGCAAAACGGTGCGGTATCTTTGCCGCAGTGAAATGATTGATGCAAAGGCTGCACACAATCATCATAATGATCACAATGGGTAAAATAATGAGAATTCTTTTGAAGACTGTTTTTCGTTTCATACTGCAACCTCAGTTTCGTGCGTGATTATTTCAGTGCCGGATCGCTGACGCCGTTTGCAGCAAATGCCGCCGCACGGTCACGGCAGGTGCCGCAGAGACCGCATGGCTTCTCCCTGCCCTCATAGCAGCTCCATGTCAGCTCGTAGGGCGCGTGCAGGCGCAGCCCCTCCGCGACGACATCCGCCTTTGTCTTCCCGACAAACGGTGCTTCGACGCGAAGCTGTTTTCCGCTGCCGAGAAAAATTGCCCGATTGATCGCGTCATTGAAATCCTGACTGCAATCGGGATATGCATTGCCCGCAGCATCATCTGCATGTGCGCCGTAATAGATCACCTCACAGCCGTTCGAGAGCGCAATGCTCGCCGCAGACGAGAGAAACAGCCCGTTCCGGAACGGCACATAGGTCGAGACCGGCTTGCCGTCGGTTTCCTTGAGCTGCTCGGCATAGCTTTCCTTCGGTACATCCTGACTGCTGCCCTTGAGCAATGAACAGTCGGAATCCGCGAAGATCGCAGCCAGATCGAGCGTTTGCAGCTTCACGCCGTAATGCTTTGCAACAGCCCTTGCCGCGTCAATCTCCTTTGTATGCTTCTGCCCGTAGCTGACGGACAGCGCAAGCACATTATCCGCGCCGTATGTTTCGACCGCAAGCGCCAGACAGGTCGTGCTGTCCAGACCGCCGCTGAATAAAACCAGAGCCTTCATCTGACACCCTCCGTCAGCATTCTTTGCAGATTCCAGTCCTCCAGAAATCTGCCGCAGAAGGTCTGCGTGACCGTCCGCGCCGAAGCATTGCGGATGCCGCGCGCCGTCATGCAGCTGTGCGTTCCGGCGATCACCACGCCGACATCCGGCGTATCTGCGGCTTCCATGAGAATCTCGGCGATATCCGAGCCGAGCCGCTCCTGTAATTGCAGACGCTTCGCCGCCATATCGCAGATGCGCGCGATCTTGCTCAGCCCGATGACCTTCTGCCGCGGCACATATGCAACATTCACCGACATATCGTACATCAGCGCCATATGATGCTCACAGCAGGAGAACACCTCAATATCGCGCACGACCACGGGACCTGCGTTCTTCGGCGCCTCAAAGGTCTTGCCGAACATCTCCGCGATCTCGTGATTGGAATAGCCGATGCCTTCAAATATTTCCGCGTACATTCTTGCAACGCGCTCCGGAGTTTCGAGCAGTCCCTCTCTGTCCGGATTCTCTCCGAGTGCGACAAGAATGCCGCGGATGTGTTCCTCGATTGCCTTCTGATCAATCATGTTATCCTCTCCTGATAATTCTGTTCCAGCCACTGCGCAACGCCGTCCGCATCATTGGACGGAATCACCGCAGAAGCGTATGTTTTCAGTTCCTCATCTGCATTTTCGACAGCATAGCTTTCGTCTGCCGCCAGAAACAGGTCTATGTCATTTTTGCCGTCGCCGAATGCGATCACGCGTTCGCAGTGCATCAGCGCTTTCAGCCGCTTCACCGCATTCGCTTTCGACACATTCTCCGGTATGATTTCCAGCCACTGCGCACCGGAATAGATATCAATCTGATAGACACAGTGATACACATTCCGGTATGTTTCATAAAGCGGTTTCAGCTTTTCGGGCGCGTCTATGCAGGTGATATAGAATTTACGTCCGGCTTTCAGATCATCCGCTGTCCGGACGGGATTCCGGCGGACATCGCCCTTCCTGCTGTCAAGGAAAAACTACATCCCCTGC
>CAMHUJ010000268.1 GCA_946188175.1 uncultured Ruminococcus sp. | reverse complement strand
GAAAAATCTGTATTATCTCAATCATCATTAAATAATCATGTTAAAAATACATATTGCCCTCATATATATAATCATTTTTATAATTCATATCTTACAAATCAATTTGAAATAATAAAAATAAAGCCGCACGCCGGAATCGCTCCGACGTGCGGCAGTTGCTATAATCAAAAATCCGAATCAGTGCTCCTCATGGAAGAAGTACGGCAGAATGTCATAAATATAATGCCGGACATTTGCCCACCAGTGGATTCCGCCCGGGCGTACCAGATAATAGAAATTGCCCTGCGACAGATCCGACGTATAAACATACTCCGGTCTCTTCTTCATCTCCTCAATCTGCGGCGTCATGTTCGGATACGCAATATCCTCAGAGCCCGTCGCGCAGAAAATGAAGTATTCATTCGTCTTTAAGCCGGAATCCTGAATTGCCTTCGTGATAATATCCGCCTTCTGCTGCGTCGTCCAGTTGCCGACACGGTAATCACCCGAAAGCGGCATATAATACGCCACAATATCCAGATTGTGACACAGCACACCCCATGTCGATACGGAACCCATTGAGAAGCCGCCGTATGCACGGTGATATCTCGAAGCCTGCAAATCCTCGATCGACGTCGATTTTGCATACGTCGAATATTTGCCCTCGACAAACGGTACGACCTTATCACGGAACTCGGTATAGAACTTATCCGCGCCCGTCTGGTTCCATGTCGGCGTGACCACGATCATCGGGTCCATATCGCCGTTCTCGATCATGTGGTCAAAGATATTCTGCATCATCGTATCATCCTGGAAGAACAGCGTTTTTTCATTCTCGCCGCCGCCGTGCAGCAGATAGAAGATATTATACTGCTGGCTCTCATCATAGCCGTCCGGCAGATAGACATAAAGCGTATTCTGACCGGTCGTGCCGTTGTAGTGCTCCTCGATCACCTTGCCCGGATGACTCGATTTCGACAGATAGACACCTTCGTCAAACGGATGATATTGCAGATTCGGGTCATAGTCAAACGGCTTGACAGGCGGCGCAACCTTCTCCGGATATTCTGCGGTCTGTCCGGTCAGATACTGCACGTACCAGCGAATATCGTCCTCGGTGACGCTGCCGTTCTGGTTGACATCCGCAGCGCGGAGCATCTTCTTATTCGGGAAGTCCTTGCCGTTGCAGCACTTGGCAAGGGAGAGATCGGCTGCGGTGATCGCGCCGTCAAAATCGACATCGCCGAGCGTGAATTTCACAGGCTTCGGTCCTTCGATCACGGTACCCGCCTCTGCACAGATCACTTCGTCGATATAGAAGCTGCCGCTGCCCTTGAGCGTTTCCACATAAAGCACCGCATCGGTCGCATCCGAAGGCAGCTTATATTCGGTATTCGCAAGCTGCACATAGCTGCCGCTCATCGTTTCGGTCTGTGCCAGATGATCGTAGACCGCCTTGCCGGATGCATCCTTATATGCAACCGAAAGCTGGAAGGTCTGCGTTTCCGAGCCGGACTCATACTCAACGCAGACGGAGATGCTGTAGGTCTTGCCCGGCTCGCAGACTGAGCTGAGCGCCTTCTCCGGTCCGTTCCACGCATCCGATCTGCCGGAGACAAACAGTGCGCTGTTGCCTTCATAGGGCATATCGCTGCTCGTTTTGACCGTGCAGCCGCCTCTGCCGCTCCAGCCGCCGTCGCCGGACTCAAAGGTGTCATGGAAGATGAATGTTGCGTCACTCGCCGCAAAGCCCTGCATCGGGAATGCGGATACGGATGACAGCGTGACCGCGCTGACAAGCAGTGCAGCCGACAGTTTGCCTGTACGCTTTCTGATAGACATATTCTATTTTCCCTTTACAAATAAAATAAATATATATATTTTTCGCAGAACTATACTTCTAGTGTTTCTTACCTTGATTATAACACATTGTAATATAAAATCAAGTGGAAAAATTGCAGATTTTCTGGATATGCTGTATCAGTTATCGGCGTTTTTTCGCGGTTTTCACAAGGTTTGAGAAGTTCGCGGAATCCGCCGCAAGAAATGAGAAACAGATTGTTGAAAACCGGATGCGCAGACGGTTTTCCGGCTTCACAGGCAGGCTTTGCCGCAAAGTGTTTGCATTCTCATCACCTTGCATAAATCGCTCTTGTTAGGATTGTGCAGAGCGCCGGAATATTTGACATATTTTAGAAATGGTATTGACATTATTTTGTAATCGGTGTATAATGGCAACATAATTCGCGGCTTGTTACACGGATTTTTGTTGATATGCTATATCGCACAGTACAAGGATGCAATCCGACATCTCACTTGTACGCCCGAGCGCATCATCAACCGTACAAGCTGAAAACCTGTTCAGCCGCAAGCCAATGTGAAAGGAGACCATACGATGAAGAAAATCTCTGCGAAGCTGATTTCCGCTTTTCTGGCGGGCGCGACCGGACTGATTTCTTTCTCCGGTTTTTCCGATCCGATCTGCACAATCGCCGCTTCGGCATGTGAGAATGCCGAGTTCCCGCTGCGAACCATGTGCATCACGCAGTTGTCTTTTGAGGACGGAAAGACCGGCTCCCACAAGAATTCCTATCACATTGACTGCAGCGGAAAATACGAAGAATTTGCCGTTGCGCCGTTCACCGGCAAGGTCGTCTATGCGACCAAGCATTACGGACTGGTGCTCTTTCAGAGCTGCGATCCCGTCCGCTATGCAGACGGCAGCGTCGATTATATGACGGTGATCTTCATGCACTGCTCCAATACCGATGAGCTCGCAAAGCTCCGCACCGCAGATACGGTCGTGCCGCAGGGCGCCGATCTCGTCCGCTGCGGCGGAATCGGCAAAAACGGCGAGGAGGAGTACGTCAAGCATTATGATATCGGCGTTCACAGAGGTCAGCTTTCCGCCCCGAACGACTATCCGGAGGCAGACGGCTATTTCAGCCGCCTCGGCAATATCTATCCGTTTGAGGGGCTGTTTATCAACCCCGAGCTGACGGTCAATATCGTCAACTGGGGCAAGGTCGCAAGCGGCAATCAGCTGACAAAAGGCAGCTATTCCGACTGGAAAAACTGCTGGGTCACGCTCGGACAGGAAGCTCCGGCGCCGGCAGTTACGACAACAGCACCCGTCACCACCGCAGCACCGGCAAAGACGACAACCGCCGCCGTTACGACCGCCGCAACCGCCACGACCGCCGCATTCACCGAAGCGGAAAAGGTCGTGCCGGAAAAGCCGCTGGTCTCCGTCAGCTGTGCAGATCAGGTCGTGATCTCCTATCAGGAATGCGAAAACGCAACCTATTACAACGTCCGCGTTTACAACAGCACCAGCAGACAGATCGCCTACTGTATCGGTGTCTGCGATGACGCAAATGCATTCAATGCATGCAGAACATTCACTGATACCAGTCTTTCGCAGGTCCTCGCACCGGGCTCCTATTACGTCCGCGTGACCGCGGTCAACAAGACGGACGGTACCGTTGCTGCATCAGATGCGGTTCCGTTTGAGGTCGATCTTCCCGAATTTGCCGGCAGCGGCGATCTTGACGGCAATGCAATCGTCAATGCAGCGGATATCAGCCTGATGATGCGCTGCATCGGCGGCAATGCCGAGCTCAAGCCGAATATCTTGCAGGCTGCGGATATGAACTTCGACGGCGTTGTCAATGCTGCCGATCTGACAATCCTCAAGCGCATGGTCATGAACCCGCAGAATGCTGCATAATTTTCAGACGGCAGTTTGATTCAGCCAGTCCCGCGCGGGGCTGGCTGTTTTTGAGATAAGGTTTCTCACCGTCTGCGGTTCGTCCGTGATATTCTGTCTATCATTTTTCGCAGCGAAAAATAATACGGACACTTTTGCGAAAAAATCAGACTTTCTTGTGATTGACTTTCCGGCTGCAATCATGTAAAATAGTAATAGAAGTATTCTGCCATTGAGGGCGGCAGAATGCTCTGTGTACCGAATTACAACAAATATCAGGAGGGGTTCATCATGCAAAAACAAAGGCGATTTTCAAAGGCTGC
>CAMHUJ010000267.1 GCA_946188175.1 uncultured Ruminococcus sp. | reverse complement strand
ATGTGGCTCAAATCCGTTCACCTCCCTGTATGATGCGTGGTCCAGGCTCTCGATCACGTCCAGCTCGACGATCTCGCCCGGCTCCTGTCCGCCGTCTTCGCGGACTTTGATCGCCTGCAGGAAGACCGGCAGCTTCTCGGAAAAGCGCAGCGTCTCCTCGGACCTGAGCTCCCAGCTTGCGATCCAGTGCTTTTTGCAACCGCATCCGCTCCGCTCCTCAAAGCTGAGGTCCTTTTTCGTCCGGCGCATCAAAACTCTGCCGCGCTGTTTGTAGGAGATCAGAATGTCCTCACAGCGCTCCGGGTTCTCGGAGAAGCAGAGCTGATGCCGGTTGATACCGGATATGTTCAGCACTTTGCGGAAAGCGATGACAGCGTTCTGCTGGAAAATCCGGAAACCGGCGGCATGACGCGCTATACCTTCAGCACCAAATCCCGCAAGGATATCCGCTTCAACGGTTACGCGCTGACGAACAGCAAGCTGATGCTGCGCGGCAGCACGCTCTACGGTTTCCTGCGCAAAACTACAGACAATTCCAATGCCATGCCGCAATACTGCAAGGTCGATCTTTCGACCGGAAACGTCACCGAGATCATTGCCGCACCGCCGGAAATCAGCCAGTTTGCTGAATGCGGCGACAGCATCTTTACGATCACAAAGGGCATGTTCCTGAACGAATCCGATCCGGATTTTGCACAGGTGAATGATCTCTGCTATTATGACGATATTGCACCGGAGCGCTTCGGCGATATCACGACTGAAATGCCGATGCAGTACGTCGCAGCTTCCGACGAAAACTATGTTGCAGTCCGGCTCGACGCGGGCAAAGATACCGAGCGCAGCATGCTCTATGACCGCAAGGAAAACAAGCCCGTTTTCTACTATCTGAATCTTGCCGAGCAGGAAAATTCTGTTGACACCATCGACAACTCCAATATCTTCGGCGGAACCGGCATGATTCGTCCGGTGACCGCGAACCGGTACAGCTTTACATGGCTGCTCCGCGACGATCAGTATTACTACATTCATACCGATGGCAACGAGGAACGCAGCTGGTTCCGCTATCCGCTCGAAGGCGGTCAGGGCACAATGATTTCCTCGCCGGTCAGCAATCCGCCTTCCAATAATATGTACGCAGAGCTGGTAACAGACGGCACGAATATCCTGAACCGTTCGCTGCAGCAGATCGTCGGCGGTGAGATGTATCCTTCCATGGATGAGATCTGTGAAAAGCTGAGTCCGGAAGCGCAGGAAAAGAAGAATCTGCTGGAATGTGCAGGCATCTGGAAGATCGCCGACAAATACTTCATGTGGATCGCCGGACGGGAAGTGGATTATGACATTTATATCTGGCTTGACAGCGACGGCAATATCCTTGACATGCAGGAAAAATATGACCCGCAGCATCTCTGCGGAGGCTGCTTCTGCGACGAAGAGCACGAGCATATGTATCATCTGACGGAGAGCGAAGATTCCCTCACCCGGAGCATCGAACTGATCCCGATACCCGGAATGCCGGAAGAAAGCTACAACAGCCCTGACGGCTACATTGAGAGCGCAATCATCTCCGGCGGCAAGACGCTCTATCAGACATTATCATCCGATTATACTCACAACGAACTGCGCATGAGGGATGAGGACGGCAGCAGCATTCTGCTTGCAGACAATAACAGAATCATCAGCTTTGACGTCCGCGATGATAAGGTCTGTTACGTAACAGAAACGTTTACCGAGCCGAATGCCACCTACCGGACTTACATGATCGACCTGCAAACCGATGCACGCCAGCCTGCTCTGCTCTATACTTCGGAGAATTGGCAGCTGACAACAATAAGCGGATTCGCTGACAGCGGCAACCGCGCAGGCTATGAGATCGTGCTTTACAATCTCCCCAAATCTGTAGTCTTCCTCGATCCGGAAACCTCTGAGATAATCCGAGAGTTCCGGATGCCGAACGCTTCCGACGATGCAGACAACGCATCGGATGAAGATGAAGCGATTAAAAGCCGCGCGCTGGATGCAACAAACGCCTTTATCGACTACATCACAAATAAGAATGAAGCCGCAGCGGAAAACCTCAGCGCGCTCGACGAATATCTGCTCCCGGGCAGCAGCGCCTACAAAGAAATGCACAATATTATAGGCGATGTCATCTGGAACAACGCATATACAAAACGGCTCGACAGAGAAATGTCTGTCACCAATTTCAGTATGGACGATGAAAATACCTGCACCTGTGATGTGCATTTTGATTACCAGTTAATTACAGAATCGGGAGAGACACTTGATTATGACGGCGATATCAGCTGGACATTTGTGCTTGACGGTGATGTCTGGAAGGCATCCGCATACACACTCAAGACATCTGACACCGCAAACAACACCGGTTCCGCGCAAAAGGTAAACGGTCTGACAGACGTTTCCGGCAGCAACTTCCACGGCAAGCTGCTCAAAATCAAGGATCCTTCCAGAGTCTATCTCGGCGTTTCCGGCTCCTTCGGCGATACAGACGAAGGCAAACAGGTCAAGGATATGGCTGCCGAATACGGCGCATACGCTGCAATCAACGCAGGCGGCTTTGAGGATTTAGACGGCATCGGAAACGGCGGTACACCGCTCGGTCTCGTGATCTCGCAGGGCAAGCTGCTCTGGGGCGGTCTGGATGAAGCCTATGATGTCATCGGCTTTGACAAAGACAATGTCCTTCATGCAGGCAGCATGACAGGCAAACAGGCAGTCGATCACGGAATCCGCGATGCTGTCAGTTACAGTCCGATTCTGATTGCTGACGGAAAACCTGTCCTCAATGAAACAGTATCCGACAACTACCGTATGCCGCGGACTGCAATCGGACAGACCGCTGACGGCACGGTTCTGCTGCTCGTCATCGAAGGCAGGCAGACGGATTCCCTCGGCGCAACCTATCAGGAAATTATTGACATCATGCTGGAAAACGGCGCTGTTACAGCGGCAAATCTCACCGGCGGAGGCTGCTCGCATATGATCTGTAACAACGAAATGGTAACAGCCAGCTCCACGATGAACGGTCCGCGCAAACTGCCGAACTGCTGGCTCGTCGCACCGGAATCCTGACAGTATAATCGCACAAAAAAGCGCACAACCAGACCGGCTGTGCGCTTTTTTATATTTGATTTATCACGCAGCAAACATGATCGCACCGTCCGGCGCAATATCAATCGGCTCCGTTTCCGCTGCTTTGCTCGTCGTCATAGCGCCGCCGTAGGGATTTTGCAGCGTACCCTGCTTATACTGCACCAGAAGTGCATCCATGACATCATAGAATGTGATATCATACTTCTTAAAGAAGCTGGTGTACGGTTCCTCGGTATACTTCTTGAGGTAATCCGGCAGCGACTGGTCTGCCTCATAGTTCGTGAAGACCTCATCCGCATTTTCCATCATCTGAACATAGTCATTTGCAATCACATCTGCATACGGAATGATCTCACGGATCGAGAAGAATACACCGACGATCACAAGCAGACTCAGTACCGCCAGAACAATACCCGTGATCGCAAGACCCGTACCGTCCCGATGCTTAACCAGTACAATGATGCCGAAAATAATGGCAAACGGTGCGAGGAGAAGGTTCGTGCAGCAGCAGCATAAACCCGGAATACAAAGAATACCGAGA
This sequence comes from uncultured Ruminococcus sp., assembly GCA_946188175.1. Lineage (GTDB taxonomy): Bacteria > Bacillota > Clostridia > Oscillospirales > Ruminococcaceae > Firm-04. The sequence goes on along the minus strand of CAMHUJ010000267.1, from coordinate 356 downwards.
ATCAGTGCTGCGATTGCAAGACCTGCTTTCCGCTCTTTCTTCGGCGGCAGTGTCACATTGACACCCTCATAGCCGTAATTCGGCTGCTGCGGATTGTTGTAATTCTGTTCCATATTGCTCCTTTCCGGCATACGCCGTCAGACATCCAGCTCCCAGTTCCAGTTGCGCAGCGGCAGCTCCGCCAGATCAAAGGGCGTCCGCTGATAGACACAGTAGTTCAGCCAGTTGGAAAACATCAGATTGGCGTGGCAGCGCCATGAAAACCGCGGCATCTCCGCAGGATCGTTATGCGGAAAATAATTGAACGGCATCTCGATCTCCAGTCCCTTCTGCACATCACGGAAGTATTCCGCAGC
>CAMHUJ010000266.1 GCA_946188175.1 uncultured Ruminococcus sp. | reverse complement strand
GCAGCAGAATTTCGCGGTTGTGAGAATCTGGTATGCGCCCGCATCCTGAAGGACGATGCAACAGGCTACCAGACAGGCGCCGTCGTAGATCTCGCGGAGGTGGCGCGAATCGCCAAGACGACCTCGCAGAACAGAAGCACGAGCTGGTACAACAATAAGCCGCTGATCCAGATCAAGGCAGTCGGTGAGGACACTATCACACTCGTTGTACCGGCGCTGACGCTGGATAAGCTTTCAATCATTACAGGTGCGCAGGTGGATACAGAGGAAGATACGGACTATGAGTACGCGATCGGCTACAAGCTGAATCTGACCGACGGCACAGCACGTTATGTGTGGCGTCTCAAGGGCACATTCAGCGTGCCGGATGAGGAGTCCGAGTCCAAGAAGAACAACGAGATCACAACGCACAATCAGACGATCACCTACACGGGCGTGGAGACGGTCTATAAGTTCGTGAACGGTGGCAGCAAGCGCGATGTTGTGGTCGATGAGCGCGACAACAAGGTGAACGTGCAGTTCTTCTTTGATTCCGTCATGACCCCGGACAGCATCGGCAATATCGGCAAGAAGGACGTGACCGCCCTGAGCATCACACCGGCGACCAAGGAAATGGCAGTCGGCGACACGTTCCGGTTCACGCTGAACATCACCCCGACCGGCTACACGCCGACCTGGGTATCGAGCAATCCGACCGTTGCATCCATCGACGCGGCGGGCGATATCCACGCCCTGCGTGAGGGTACGACTGTCATCACGGCAACAGCCGGCACACTTGCGGCGGCAGCGACACTTACGGTTGTTGCGGCAACCTGATATGCAAAACAATAGCACGGCGGGTAGCTCCTGCCGTGCTTTTTACTAGGAGGTAATCCATGAAACTGGAGCTGAAAATCTACAAGAAGGACAAGAAAACCGTAGAAAAGACATACAGGGCGAACGCTATCGAGCTGAGCTTCGGCACGATCCGCAGGACGCTGCAGATCATCAAGCCGGAGGAGCTGGATCTGAACGACGAGCAGGCGCTCGGCAGAACGCTGCTCGGTGCATGGACGATGGTCGAACCGCTGTTCACGGATATTTTCCCCGGTCTGACTGCGGAGGAGCTCGACCGCGCAAAGCTGCCGGAGATGGTCAGAATCATCCGTCAGGTGTTCGCGTATCTGTCCGAGGAGATAGGCAGGATCGGAGATTCCGACCCAAACTGACCGAGGGGGACGACACCCCCACAACTCTGGACGGGACGCTGTTTGATATCGTTCTTTCGATGTGTCAGAGATTTCCGGCTCTCTCCCCCTTTTCGATCTACCGGGAGGCATTTCACGATGTGGTAAGTCTGTTTGAAGATCTGAAACAGAATTTAAAATCTGAAACCGGAAATTTAAAATCTGCAAACACGATGAAAATAGGCGGTCAGGTCTATGTGGAAGCACAAAATGACGACTGGTATTAAGGAAGTGATGGAATGTCTGAAAATGTAACATCGAAATTTCGGGTCGATATATCCGACCTGAAAAGAAATATCGCTGAGGCAAACCGTCAGGTCAAGCAGTACCGGGCGGAGCTGCTGAATGCCAACGCCGGCATGAAAAAAGGCGAGGAGACTGCCGACAGCCTGAGCAGGAAGATCGAAGCGCAGTCTAAGATCGTCGAGGCGGAAAAGGCAAAGCTGCAAGCCCTAAAGGATGAGCTTGCAAAGTACGAGGAGACACTCGCAAAGGGCGAGGGCATCGTTTCCGACCTGACCCAGAAGCACAAGGAAGCTGCTGCCGCATTCGGAGATGACAGCGAGGAAGCCAAAAAGCTTGCAAAGCAGCTCAAAGAAGCGCAGGCAGCGCAGGAGCGCAACGCCAAGGCAGCCGAGGATCTGCGGCTGAAAATTGTTCAGCAGGACACTGCGGTCAAGAACGCCGAGGGCAAGGTCAGGGACTTCTCCGAGGCGCTGACGGCAATGCAGGAAGCAGAGAAAAAATCTGCCGAAGCTGCACAGACGCAGGCGAAAGCGGATCAGTCTCTGACCAATGTCGTCAAGGCACAGGAAACGGAGCTGAAAAAGCTCAAACAGGAATATACGGATACGGCAGCTGCGCATGGCAAGGACAGCGCAGAAGCCAAAGCCCTCGCCGATCAGATCGCCGTACTGTCCGGAAAGCTGACCGCCAACAAATCCAAGCTGAAAGAAGCAAGTGACGCTGCCGACAAGCTTGACCTTTCCATGAAGGACACGGAAAAGCAGTCCGGAACGCTCACGGAAAAAGTAAAGGCCCAGGAAAAAGAGCTTTCCGATCTGAAGCAGCAATATATCAACGTTGCTTCTGCGCAGGGCAAGGACAGCACGAAAGCCAAACAGCTTGCGTCGCAGATTTCGGCGTTGTCGGGTGAGCTGAAAGCCAACCAGACACAGCTTGACAATGCGGAAAAATCCGCCGACTCGTTCGACCAGTCGATGGAGAAAGCCGGAAAATCCGTTGATGATACGGACGGAAAGCTTGAAAAGACCACAAGCGGCGGTCTGAAAGCCTTCACTGTCGCACTCGGCAATCTGGCGTCCACCGCGATTACGGCAGTAATCAAGAAGCTCGGCGAAATGGCGAAGGCTGCCGCGGATGCATTCGAGCAGTTTGACGAGGGACGTGTCGCGCTCATCAAGGCGACGGGCGCGACGGGTGCTGCGGCTGACGAGCTGACAAAGGTCTATGCAGACACCGCGAAAAGCGTCACGGGTGATCTGGGGGACATCGGCTCAGCGATCGGCGAGGTCAACACGCGCTTCGGCTTTACCGGAGATGCCCTGCAAAATGCTGCGCAGGATTTCATCAAGTTCTCCGATGTGACAGGCACCGACGCCGTGAATGCCGTCCAGCTCGTATCCAGAGCGATGGGCGACGCCGGCATTGACGCAGAGAACTATGCAGAGGTGCTGGATCAGCTCGCAGCAGCGTCACAGGCGAGCGGCATTTCCGTTGATAAGCTGACGGAATATCTCACAAAGTACGGCGCTCCCATGCGGTCGCTCGGCTTCGATACGCAGGAGTCCATTGCCATTTTCTCACAGTGGGAGAAAGCCGGTGTCAACACAGAGACCGCATTCTCCGGCATGAAAACCGCGATCTCGAATTGGAGCTCCGAGGGAAAAGACGCCAAAAAGGAATTTCAGAAAACGCTCGAAGAAATCAGCAAAACGCCGGATATTGCTTCTGCCACAACAAAGGCGATCGAGGTGTTCGGCAAGAAAGCCGGATCCGATCTGGCGGACGCGATCAAGGGCGGACGCTTTGAGTATTCCGCCTTTCTGGATATCGTCAGGAATTCCAGCGGCACTGTACAGAAGACCTACGAAGAAACGCAGTCCAGTATTGATAAGATCAAGCTCGCCGCACAGGGGCTGAGCGTAACAGTCGGCGAGGCCGCGGGAAAGGTCGTCGAGGAGTTTGCACCGAAGATCGAGAACATCATACAGCTCTTTCAGGGTGTTCTGACGGGTGAGGACGACGCACAGGAGAACCTTGCGGATGCAGTCGCAGAATTCATCGGCGGCGTCATTGACAAGGCGTTGCAGGCGCTTCCGAGCTTTACAGGTACGATTGTGCGGACGGTCATCATGCTGACAAGATCGCTGGCGTCGGTAGCACCTGACATCGTGAAAGCGTTCGCAGGCGTCCTAAAGACGGTGCTTCTGGGGCTTTCCGGTCTCCTGCCGGATCTGATGCAGACCGTCACCGACGCACTCCCTGACGTAATGGACGCGCTGTTTGACGCTGTGCCGGATATCATCAAGGCAGTCACGGGACTGGCGGAGAGCGTCGCTGCAAAGCTGCCGCAGATCATCAAGAAACTGGTGGAGTACGTTCCCGCTTTTGTGCAGGGCATCGCCGATCTGCTGACAGAGCAGACGCCGGTCATCATTCAGTCCGTTATCAGCATTTTCAACGGGCTTGTGCAGGCGCTCCCCGGCATCATGCAGACGCTTGTTGAAGCGCTCCCGTCACTGATCCAGACCGTCACGGACTTCA
>CAMHUJ010000265.1 GCA_946188175.1 uncultured Ruminococcus sp. | reverse complement strand
TTCCTCCTGTTATGCGGTCAGCCGGTGAATCAGCCAGATCACGAGATAATGAAGCGGATAGAATCCGTAGAAAAACCATTTTGCAAATTGAGGATGCTTTCCCTTTTTGCCGCTGTAAAGCGTCGTCATGCAGAAGTATGCAAGCAGCATCATTGCAAGATCAAGCGCCTTATCGAGCCAGAAGCCTGCATCAAGCTCCGCGCCGACGAAACTCATCAGCAGCCAGATCACCGTCAGCGACAGATAGGCAGTGAACCTTGCCTTCGGCTGCTCACGGAAGCAGTGCAGGAACAGAATGAACAATACGCCGAAGATCATCCAGTCTGCGCAGATGAGCAGCGACAGTCCGCAGCACAAAGTCACCAGCAGCACGCGCTGCCATGTTTTGAAGCGGCTCTCCCATGCGATAATGCTGAACAGTCCGAAGAGCAGCACGAAGATGACATTGGTTGACCACCAGCCGTATACCGGCTGAAACACGAGCCAGTCAAAGGGCTGCGTAATCAGCGCAAAGAGCCCGAGCCGCAGCGCATATTTTCTGCGGTCGCGCGTGTACTTGTAGCCGTCCGCGACAAAGAAGAACATCACCGGCGGACAGAAGATCGAGAAATGCGTGACAATCCGTATCCAGAGCGGCATCACGGTGTAGGGGACGCCGACATCCGGCTGCTTCATGAGAATCAGCCATGCAAAGAGATGTCCCCAGAACATGAAGAAGACCGCAAGATATTTGCAGGCATCGCGGTTCAGGATTTTGCAGCTGCGCGTTTCATTCATACAGTATCCCTCCTTTGCTTTGATACTGTAAGCATAGCACATCTGCGATTAAGAAATCTTTAAGGAGAAGGGGATTCGTTATTAGCAGCAGCAGTACTGTAGCCTTCATGAGAAATGCAGCGCAGATTTCCTTATCCGCAGGGCAGCGAAACCGTCACATGCAGACCGCCGTTTTCATTTTGCAGTGTCACGCCGCCGCCGGACTGCTCCGCGATAAACTTTACGATATACAGCCCGAGCCCTGCGCCCTGTTCGGTTCCGGCATTGCTGCCGCGGTAGAATTTATCGAAGATGAACGGCATGTCCTGATCGGGGATGCCGCCGCCGGAATCCTGCACATGCAGCTCCATGAAATCCGCATTGCGGCGAATGCTGATCTGAATATCAGATTTTGCATATTTGCGTGCATTGTGGATCAGATTCTCGATGATCTGTGCCGTGCGGACGGGGTCTGCATACACCGATGCGGCAAAGAGCGGCTTCTCAAACTGTACATCCGACCGTCCTGCCGAGAGCGAACCGACGGTCTGTGCAGTCAGTGCGCTGAGATCAAATTGCTCCGGCTGCATCCGCAGGCTGCCGAGATCGGAGAGCGCATGCAGCAGCATATCATCGGTCAGCATTGTGATCTCGTCGCATTTCTGCATCATCATATTGAGATATTCCGCCTGCTGTTCCGGCGTCTGCGCCATGCCCATATCCAGCGCTTCGGCATAGGCGCGCACCGATGCGACCGGTGTTTTGATATCATGCGAGAGCGCGGCGATGATCGTTTTGTTATTCTCGATTGCCTCCCGTTCGCAGTCGCGCGCGTTGCGGATTTCGCGGCGCATCCGGTCAAATCCCCATGTGAATTTGCCGAAATAATTGGAACGTTCGTAATCAAGCGGCAGATCAAAATTGCCGGACGCAATCTCATCGGCAAAATGCGAGAGCTTCTCAAACGGGCGTATGACGGCGATGCAGCAGTAGCCCGTGACGCCGCCGAGAAACAGCAGACAGATGCCGCACATCAGCGGAATCCGGCGGTCGGACTGTGCTTCCGGCTGCTGCTGTATCTGCTGCCGGAGCGCCGCCGCCTGTTCCGCCGCAGTCGCAGAATCGCCCTGTGCTGCAAGCTGTTCAATTTCATTGAGCATGACAAGATTGCTGCTGCGTGCCGCGGATGTATCCGGTTTATGCAGCAGAAATGCTGCCGCGGTCAGCAGAACAGCGGCAGCGAATGAGAGTATCAGTAATTTTTTCATGTTTCCGCCTCCAGCATATAGCCGAGCCGCCAGACTGTTTTGATATACCGCGGATTCGCCGGATCGTCCTCGAGCTTTTCGCGCAGCCAGCGGATATGCACCGCGAGGGTCGAGGGCTCGACCTCCGAGAATGCGCCCCAGACCTCCGAGAGCAGCTTTTCCTTTGCGATCGCGGTGTTTTTATGCTGACAGAGGTACAGCAGCAGATCAAATTCGCGCTGCGCAAGACTGACGGGTCTGCCGTCCTTCGTGACGGTGCGCGCCGCCTGCCGGACGGTCACATTCCCGAAGCGGATTTCATCCTGCGCTTCGGAAAAGCCGTAGGTGCGGCGCATCAGTGCCTGCACCCGCGCGAGCAGCTCCCTGAGCGAATAGGGCTTCGGGAGATAGTCGTCGCCGCCGATCTCCAGCCCGCGGATGCGGTCGTCCTCGGATGTGCGCGCGCTTGCAAAAATCACCGGAACGCTCGAAGCCGCGCGGAGCGTTCTGCAAATCTCAAAACCGGTTGCATCCGGCAGATTGATATCGAGCAGAATCAGATGAAAGCGATGATCCGTGAGCAGGGAATAGGCTTCCTCTGCACTTGCGGCATGTGTGACCGCATAGCCGCAGCCTTCGAGCATCTGCCGGATGATCGCCGAGAGCGACGCATCATCATCGACCAGTAAAATCTGTTTTTGATTCATGTTCATTTGAGCCCGCTGACCCATTCCGCAATGATATCATTGGATTCCTCGGGCAGAATACGGCGGTCGGCGATCAGCTCGCCCTTTCCGTTCATATGAGGCTTGAATTTCTCGGCGGTTTTGCCCATTTTGCTGCTGATTGACGTTGCAAAGAGCGCGACCTTCTTGCCGGTGAAATCCAGCTTTTCCGCAAAGCTGCTGACGACAACCGGCGCACAGCCGTACCAGATCGGAAAACCGATCAGCACGAGATCATACTGATCGAAGTGTTCGACCGTACCCGCCGCCGGAACATCCAGCTTTTTGAACCATTCCTTGTTGCAGCGCGCAAACGGATTCTTCCAGTTTGCATCCGCATCCGTATAGGGCTGCTCCGGTACAATCTCATAGAGATCGGCGCCGGCAGCCTTTGCCATGCGCTCGGCAACCTGCTTTGTCACACCGCTCACCGAAAAATATGCGACCAGAATCTTACTCATGTTCATGCTCCTCCGATTGATTCTGCATGCAGAATTGATGCAGCTTTTCTTTCAGTGCTTCATAGCGCAGGCGTTTTTCTTCCTTTGCAAAATGAACCGTGCGCGACTGCTCGGGATTATTCTCATAGCAGAGGATTTCATCGCCGAACTGCTCGCTTGTCAGGTCGAATACGCAGTCCCCGACGACATTATAGCAGTGATAATTTCCGCCCGCGCGCAGAATGCCGTATACTTCGCCGCCGAAGATATCCTGCGCCAGAAATGCCGTGATCGAGCACTGACCGAGTGTCGGGTTTTCGGGGCTCCATTGATCGCGCAACCGCGGCGCACAGCTTTCCGCCGTCCAGATATGCAGCAGTGCATCATAAAGCGCCTGCGGTGTTTCGATGCCGGAGTAGCGGGCTGCATCGGCACCGTTTGCCGGAATGGCCGCCTGCTCCCAGCCGTAAAAATGATATGTCTGCATAACATCCTCCTGATACAGAACTTTGTGCATTAGCATTTTGCTATGAACGCACGCAGGTTTTCTGCATAGCGTTCTCCCGCTTCACCGATATATTCATAAAGGTCGATTGTACCGTCGGGATTCATGATAAAATAGCCGCCTGCACCGTTTCCTGCAATCGCAAGACCTTCCTTGCCGAACTGTTCCGCAAAGAATCCCGATTCGATGCACATATCCTCAAAGGAATATAGGATGCTGCCGATTACAAACGGCTTGCCGTCATTGGCACTGTCGCGCAAGGCCAGCTCGCGTTCATTGTCCGTTTGACGCAGAATCCATCCTTGCAGCAGGCAAAACAGTACCCATCCAACAGAGCAGAAAAATAATATC
>CAMHUJ010000264.1 GCA_946188175.1 uncultured Ruminococcus sp. | reverse complement strand
AAATGCGCCTTGAGCTTTTCAACAAGCTCGTCCGCACTGACGCCGTGCACCATGCAGGCTTCCTCGAGTGACTCGCCGCGCGATGCGGGGCAGCCGAGGCAGTGCATTCCCATTTCAAGGAAGAACGGTGCGGTAGAAGGATCGGCATCGAGAATATCGCCGATCACGGATTCTTTTGTAATTTCCATTGGACTCATCCTTTCAAAAAAGAGGGCGCAGCCAAGCCGCGCCCTGCCGTTTCAAAATTACTGCTGGTTCTTGAGCTGTGCGTAGCACTCGCTGCAATATACAGGGCGATCCTCACGCGGACGGAACGGAACCTGTGCTTCCTTGCCGCAGTTTGCGCAGGTCGCAGTGAAATACTCGCGCTCAGTCTTACCGGCATTCTTTCTTGCATCACGGCAAGCCTTGCACTTCTTCGGATCGTTTGCAAAGCCTTTCTCAGCATAAAACTCCTGCTCGCCGGCGGTGAATACGAACTCCTGTCCGCACTCATTGCATACTAAGGTTCTGTCTTCGTACATTTGAATTATCCTCGATTCTTGAAATTTGGACCTCGACGGAATCCCATCACTGTTGCTCATTTACCGCCTGCGGCGATGCTCAGAAGCGAAATCGGGTTGCAGGTGAATTACTTGCACGCGCTGGAAGAAATGCTGCCGGGTCATGGTAATGTGGAGAAGATAACCGGCTTCTCATTCCGGGACAGTCTGCCGGACTGCGCGGGGCTGCCTACTCCGGTTCTGCGGAGCTGCCTGCCGCCGTAAACGTTCTGCTCCATACGGCGCGGAGCTTGCGTCTTGCACGCTGAATCGCGTTATCGACGCTCTTGGACGGGACTTGCAGCTTTCCGGCGATCTCCTCATAGGAAAGGCCGCTGACCGAAAGCCAGAATATCTCCCGCTCCTGTTTGCTGAGGACGTCTGCGAGCTTCGCATAAAGCTCGGAAACACGCTCTTTTTCAAAGAATGCCTGCTCGGGCGTATCCGCTTCATCTGCAAGCAGATCCTGAATGCTGTTCTCCGGATCATCCAGAGAAACATCCGCAGAGCCTGCCAGACGGGACGCAGAGCGTTCCATTCTCGAAATATTGCGCATCCGGTTGCGGATGCAGACGACCGCATAGGTACGGAATCCTGCCGCCTTCTCCTGCTGAAACGATGTCACCGCAGCAAGCAGTCCGAGCATGCCCTCCTGTGCATAATCCTCAGCATCCGCCGGATTTCCGGCAAATGACCGTGCCATGCTGACTACCGTTGAACGGTAGCGCTCCAGAAGGATCTCAAACGCCTGCGGCTCATCCGCACAGAGAGAAACCAGTGCTTCATCCGGCATAGAGGTGAGCCTGTCAACAGAGAACGTGCCCATGCAGATAGCCTCCTCACGCAGAACAAGCACCGGTGCGCATTGCGCCGCACCTGTCAATCCGCAGGATACACAGAACCGCATCCCGCAGAGAATGACCTGATATCATGATAACCGAAAGCCGTGTTTTTGTCAAGTCTTTTTCAGCCTGATACGCAGAAAAACAGCAAAATTAACAGCTTTCAACATCTGTTATTCGGCAATTAAACCAAATCCGGACCGGCAGCAAACTCTGCTCTGCCGTCGCGGAAGAGATTTCCGCCGTGTGAATCAATCGCAACGAGCAGCGGAAAATCCGTCAGTTCAAGCCGTTTGACCGATTCGCAGCCGAGGTCCTCATAAGCAATGACCTCGCATTCGGTGATATGTGCCGCAGCAAGTGCGCCCGCACCGCCGACTGCACAGAAATATACCGCATGATTCCGCTCGATTGCGTCGCAGACAGCCTGCGACCGTTCGCCCTTGCCGATCATGGCAAGCAGACCCGCATCGAGCAGCATCGGGGCATATGGATCCATTCTGCCGGAGGTCGTCGGACCGCACGCGCCGATCGGACGTCCCGGGGGCGCCGCAGTCGGACCCGCATAGTAGATCACGGCATCCTTCAGCGGAAACGGGAGTGCCTGCACACCGTCTGTACGCATGGCAGCCGTCAGCCGTTTATGTGCCGCGTCACGCGAGGTATAGACCGTTCCGGAGAGGATCACACGATCACCGGCGTGCAGGAGCTGCTGCTCCCGCACCATTGCCGGTAAATCGGATACATTGCAATGATATTCCATTAGTTCCAGCCGTTGCCGTTGTCGCCTGCGCTCTCTGCGAGATCATCGAAATTGAACTCGCTCTTGCCGACCTTTTCAAAGGACTTGGAAGCGACCTCATCAAAGCTGTCGAAGCTCGGAACATCGTCGTCATCGCCGACCGTGGAGCGTGCCTCGGAGATGACATTCTTCGCCTCGGAGAGACGGCTGCCCGCCTGACCGGAGAGATTCTCCAGAACGAGGGAGATCTCGTTGAACTTCTTGGAAACGCTGTCGATCTCGCTGCGGAGCAGTGCACGGACTGTTCTTGCAGTTTCGGTCGTAGTCTTGGTTCTGCGCTCTGCATCCTCAATCGAGGCGCGGACGGATTCCTCCGCATCTGCGACAGTTTTGATTGCCTGTGCATCTGCATCGTTGAGCTTCTTCTCTGCTTCTGCATTTGCATTGCTGATCGTCTCGTCAGCCTGCTTGTTTGCATCGGCAATGGTCTGCTCAGCCTGTGCATTCGCATCTGCAATGGTCTGCTCAGCCTGTGCATTCGCATCTGCGATAGCCTTTGCAGCCTTTTCCTCGGCATCCTTCGTAATGGCGGCTGCCTTCTTGTTTGCCTCGGATGCGACCTTCTTTGCGGTCATCTGTGCTTCCATGAACAGCGCGCTCATATCGAAGCCGGAATCGCTGCCGTTCTCTCTGAGGTCTGCATTCTCCTGACGGAGCTGCTCGAGCTCACGGTCCTTCTCAGCAAGGCTGCTGCTCTGCTCGGAGATCACTGCCTCATACTCAGCGAGCTTCTGGAGATCGGATTCGCTCGAAAGACCTGCGGTCTCCTCGATCATCGTATTCTTTGCATCGAGCTCTGCACGGAGTGCCTCCAGCTCGGCAGCCGTCTCGGCAGCACCTGCCTCAAGGGTCTCAATCGTGCTGTTCTTCTCATTCAGCTGTGCCTGGAACTCAGCGATCTGCTGTGCAACCGCCTCAGAATCCGCACCGCCGCCGGAGATTGCCTGGGCAGCAGCCTCTGCGAGGTCCTGACGCAAGGACTCATTGTCCTCATTCAGGGTCGTCAGACGGCTTTCCAGCTCAGTAATCTTATTATTCAGTTCGGTCTGCTCCTCCTGAGCCAGTTCCAGCTCAGCCTGAACAGAAGCGAGGTCTGCCTTTGCATCGACAGCTTCCTGCTGTGCGGCTGTGAATGCCTCCTCGGAGACAACGCCCGCACCGGTGCTGTCAATGACAGGACGGTTCTTCAGTTCATCCTGTGCAGCACGAAGCTGATTCTTCGTCGTACCCAGTTCACCGCGGAGGCGAGAGAGTTCAGCTTCATATTCAGCTTTCATTTCATCGTTGGCGCCGCCGCCGGACTGCGCTTTCTTTTTCAGTTCATCGCGCTCTTCCTGCAAGGCATAAATCTGGGAATTCAGTTCATCAACGTAAGCTAAAACATCTTCCTTGACGAAACCGCCGCCGATTTTCGTGGTTCTCAAAACATTTGGCTGATCCATAAGTAACGCTCCAATCCTCCGCAATAAAAATGATAATGCACGGGCGCAGGCTGCTCAGCTCTGCCCGACCTTAGCTGTTCGCGGACACAGCATCCGTCTCAGGGCAGCTGATTTCACATCAGCCTGCAAGTACATATTATATGATAACATATTTTCGCATTTTTTGCAAGCCGCTATATGTAGAAATATCCGCTTGTTTTTCGTGCAACTTCACCATATATCTTAGTCAATTTCCGGAACAATCGACAAAAACGGAATCATTTATGCGGTATTCGTCCCGATTTCAGGCGATTTTCCGCAATCCGCGGTTTACAAAAACAGACTGCCGGAGCAGTCTGTTCTGTCAATCTTATTTTTTATCGAGGATCTTGAAGATTTCGGAGAGATCGTCGTCATCGTCAAGGCG
>CAMHUJ010000263.1 GCA_946188175.1 uncultured Ruminococcus sp. | reverse complement strand
TTGTTCCTGCCGACAAATATATCAAAGCCGTCGCTGGAGCGAAAGTGCAGCGGCTGCATCGGTTTCGGCGGTTTCCCAGCTTTTCGGTTCTGCCGCAGATAGCCCTGCTCGGTCAGCTCCAGACGAAGCTGTGCCAGATCGGATTCGCATTCCGCTCTTGTCAGCGCATCAAATACGCTGTCGATATACATTTGTTCCTGCTCACCGTCCGCGATGAGCTCTGTCAGCTTTTTACGCGCATTGCATGCCTTGCGGTATTTTTTATAGTAATTCTGCGCATTTTGCGCGGGTGTCAAACGAACATCCAGCGGAATCTCAACCGTCGGACAGGATTCATCATAAAAATCCTCGACACGCGCTGCGCTGTCGCCGCGCTGAATCCGATAGAGATTTGCAGAGATCAGATCACCGCGGCGTCGCTCTGTCTCCATGGATTCACAGGCGATCAGCTCCTGCTTCTGATTTGCAACGCGTTTGCCGATACGCTCAGATGTATTCGCAAGAAAGCGGAACAGATCATTCGCACGCTGCCGCATACGGGAATCATGATCACGCTGCGCAAAAAACGCATCCAGCAGTTCACTTGCACTCGGACATTCTGCTGTCACCATGAACGCGCCGTACTGCATGATTCGCATATAGGAAAAATCTTTGAGCAGACCTTCCTTCGTTCGTACCGTTGTATAGCTGCGTTTCTGTGTATCGTTCAGCATTTCCTGTGTCTGATGCACAACAAACAGGAACCGCGCTGTCTGCGCATCATCGAGCGGGAGCAATACCGGCTCCCCTTTCCCGACGAAAAACTCCCATTCACGCGCAACAATCGGGGAAACGCCCTCAAACATCCGGATCACGGCTTTGGAAAGCGACTGCTGCATTCCGACGGACAGCTTTTCCCGTATCGCATCATCGCTGCAATCGGTCATGCAAAGCCGATCTTCTCTCGGCGGCGCAAGATACTCCATGCCGGGCAATACTAGACGAACGCGGGATATTTCCTCATCTACTCTGCGCAAGCTGTCAACGATTCTTCCTGTTTCATTCACCAGAATCACATTGGAGAATTTGCCCATGATCTCGCAGACAAGCGTCAGCAGGACAGAATCGCCCATTTCGTTATTCGCACGAATCCGGAAACGAAGGATTCGCTCCAGCCCGTCCTGTTCGATATCTTCGAGCTTTCCGCCGCTCAGATGCTTGCGAAGCAGCATACAGAACATCGGGGGCTGCGCAGGATTTTCCGGAACGGAACGGGTGATATGCACACGCGCGGCATCGGCAGATGCGGAAAACAGCACCTTCTCAGCGCCGCCCTTTCCGCGAAATGACAGCACAAGCTCATCACGCGAAGGCTGATAAATTTTATCAATCCGCGTGCCGACCAGCGTCAGCAGTTCTTCGCGGATACAGTGCAGAAATGCGCCGTCAAGTGCCATATGCCGCTCCTTTCAAAGAATCAGTCAATCTGCGTAAATCCGCCGAAGGATGCAAATTCGCCTGCAATCATTCCGGCTGCCAGATAATCAAACGGAATATCCTCGGAACCAATGTCAGGAATCACAAGCTGTACATTCTGCTGCAAATCACTGTCAAGCATTGCAACACAGGTACAGAGACGGCTGTAGCGGATCAGATCGGATTCCGGCTGCGGTTCGCACATCCAGTTGATATCCGGAACGCCGATTGTGCAGAGCACAAGCTCAACCTGATACAGTGCGCGAAGGATTTTCAGAAGCAGAGCAGGCTCGTAGAGTTCCGGTGCACTGAGGTCTTCAAACGCCATACCCCAGCCGTCCGGCTGCGGAATGCCGTCGCTCAGGCAGAGCCGGATCGTGAAAAACAGTTTGTCTGAAACGACCATTTTCATCGCAGTATAGCAGTCGCGCACAAAACGGGTACGGTCATCAAAATCGCCGCCGAATTTGCCGTCTCTGTGGAATGCGGCAAGGCTTTCACCGAACAGATTTCTGTCCGCTGCATTCAGACCGATACCGTCAAATCCGGCTTGTTCAGCGAGCTTCGCTGCATCACTGCATGCAATCAGAAGTTCAGTAAGCGCATCATCATCAATCAGCGGCACATCGGTCGGAAGGCTGGCACTGTGATCAAATGCACATGCTTTCAGCGCATGATGCCCTGCATGATCAAGCAGTATCACAATGACCGGTGCAAAGCCGTGCGCTTCTTTCGAGGCTTGTTTGATTGCATCGGCAAGAGCGCGGAAAGATGCTTCGTTTTCTTCAATCAATGCCAGATCGGATTCGGATTCGCGTGCATCCTTTTTGATTGCAGCAGGCTCAAGTACAACGATACTGTAAGCCTGCTTTCTGACGGCATCCTCATAGCGCTTAACGGTCAGATCAGAAGGGGCACCGTCTTCTGTTGCATCATATCCGCGCTGCATCTGCAATACACGGCGGCTGCTGAGTTTATGACCGTGCAGCTCCCCTGCCGTATCCAGCGCATCGGTTTCATAGAGCATCGGAAAAAACAGCCCGACATCGGATGCTTCCTCGCGCAGTTCTTCAATCAATGTTTCGATTTCCATTATGATACCTCCTTCTGTGAAAAAACGGAAGCCTGCTGTCGGCACCGTTTGCCGGCAGCAGGCAGTTCCGATTGTGGATCAGTCTTTGAATACTTCGATCTTTGCGATATGTCTCAGAATGCTGAGCGTATCCTGCGGCGTCAGTTCACCGTCATTGTCACAGTCGGCATTGATCTTGCCCTGCGCCGTGATATTTGCATCCTTATCCTCGGAGAGCAGGCGTGCAAGCAGAACAGCGTCGGAAACGTCTACTTCCTTGTCGCAGTTGACATCGCCGCGCGCCTTCACAGCCTTAGCAGTTGTCTGTGTGGTTTTATCCGAATTCTTGGCAGTCGATGCGGTCGTTGTCGTATCGGCAGGCTTAGTCGTACCGGACGTTTGCGCTACTTCAGATTTCGCACTGCCGACATCCGGAACAGAGCCGTCCGGTTCCACGCCGCCGATCAGCTTGCCGTCAGCGTAGACACAGATATTATCTGTGCGGACCTCATTGCCGGTGCCGAAGAATGCATCATCTTCCTTGTAAATCTTGAGATCGGTGTAGCTCGGATCATTTGTCGGATCCCACTTGTCGCCGTAATAGAAGCCGACCTTGAATTGCAGCTTCTTACCGCAGTTGACAAAATTGTATTTGCCCCAGTTGAACTCGACATATGCGTACTTATCATCACGGTCCCACTTGGTAACCTTCGAGATTTCAGCCTTATTCGGCTCAGCCTCTGCACTGACCTGATCGTAGAGAATGGATGCTTCGATCTTGGAAAAATCGCTGATTTCGCTGGTGTTGATAAAGTAGCGGACGGTCATGTTCTCCGGTGCCTTTGCTTCGTTGCTCTTGACCATGAACGAAACCTTGGTCACGCCTGCGCCCTCTTTATTGATATCATCAATACCGCAAGCCTCGACCCATGTGCCCTTGCCGCCGGCGCCTTCCTGACCGACATCGGAAGCACCTCTGCCGCCGTCATTCTCAGGCGGGAAATCCGGAGTAATGGACTGCTTATACTTGTCCTTGTATGCAAGATACAGACCGGCAGCTGCACCCGGGCAGGCTGCATTGTAGTCGATTGTAACCTCGTTGTAGATCCAGTCTTTCGTGACGTCATTGTGGCAGTCCTTTGCATCCGGACCGCCGCACAGTGCGCCGAACAGTACATAGAGCTGCTGATCCTCATCCTCACACTTCGTCAGACCGGAAGCTGCGCGGTGATGCGGATAAGCTGCGGAATTCTCATCGAATCCGGTCAGGAAGCAGCGCGGACCGTGGGACTTGTCTCCCTTTTCAAGATATGTAATATCATTATTGCCGAGGATATATTCCATTTGTCCCTTCGCCCATTCGGTGAAGCCGTAATCCTCGAGCTTTTCGCGCTCATTGTAATCCTTGCCGTTGGTATACTTATCATAAATCAGCATCATGAGCTGCGCAGCCGTATTGTAACGGCAGGAACCCCATGTATTCAGCCACCAGTAGCCCTGCGGCGTAATG
>CAMHUJ010000262.1 GCA_946188175.1 uncultured Ruminococcus sp. | reverse complement strand
GATCCTTGATCTCCCCGGAAATCTGCGCATACCGGATTTTCTTCTTCTCGAACAGTTCTTTGGAATTCAGCCGGGTTTTCTGCATCAGTGCCTGCAGGCTGGTCGGTTCACAAAGCAGAGGCAGCTGGTTGTTTTCCAGCAGCAGCAAATCCTTTGTACATGCGGTCATTGCAGAAAGCCGCTCATATGCAGCAAAGATCAGACCTGTGTCATGATGTCTTCTTGCATCCTCGGGCAGATCGCGCTCCAGTTTATCGAGTGCGCCGTAAATCTGATTCAGCGCGAGCTGGAAGCTGCTTGCGATATTCATGAATACATGTGCACGGCGGATTCTCGCACGTTCATTGTTGCGCAGATTTGTGAGCAGCTGCTCTTTTTTCTGTTGCAGGGACAGCAGATGCGAGTCGCGGTTCTGAATTTCATCGTTGACATTTTCGATATAGGTGAGTGCAAAGTTTTTGCCGTTTTCATTGGTCAGGAACTTGATGCCGATATTGCACCAGAGATATACGCCGTTTTCGGCGGGATCAATCAGGAACAGCCGTTTCAGTTCACCGGAATTCTCCCGTGCAGCTTTCAGAATATGATCATAGGAGAAAATATGCTTGAACTCAATACGCTGATCGGGATGCACAAACCGGTCGGCATAGTGTTCGCAGTAATCACGGAAGCTCTTGGTATCGGCATCCGGAATCAGCGTTTCATCGTCGAGCTGATAATGCCGGATCGTATCAGCATCGAGATCAACCTCGCCGACATGGACAAATGTATCCGAGATAATATGATCGAATTTGCGGTGCATTTCGAGCTGTTCATGCTCTGAACGCGTGAGATTGTTTCGGCTTGTGACTTCGTCATCCACATCGGAGACATAGATCATCGTATGGAGGACGCCGTCCTCATCCTTTTGCAGATACATCTCTGCGCGGACAAACCGCCAGCCGTTCTCGGATTTATCACGGTAATCAATCGAAATCTGACGCTTGCCCTGACGGTAGTTTTCCTCCGCAGTCAGCGGCAGCAGCGCGATTGCGACTTTTTTGAAATCCTCCGGATGACAGTGCGGCATGATCATACGCTCGAAAAACTGTCCGAACGGACATTCCACGGGCGGCATGACCATGTGGTTTGCAATTCGGTAGCAGAGCGAAATCTGCTTGCTGTAATCGTTGTCGATGAACCAGATATAGCGGTTCCGGATCAGTGTATAGAACTGTTCCGTCAGGGTCTGCTGCGCGCGCTGTGCGGCAATTTCCTTCCGGCGCTGCGCGTCAATATCCTGTACGGCATAGACCGCCTCGACCGGAGAGCCTTCATCTGTCTTGATTACAGTGAACACCGAGCGCGTCCACTTGAAATTGACATTCGGGTCCTCATGCGGCAAAATCCGGCGGTAAATCATGCTGATCTTGTTTTCATTCGGTTCCATGTAATCCGAAATACATCGCGGATCTGAGAAAATATGCATTTTTTCTCTGTCATCCGGATGCACAAGCTGCATCAGTCTGCCTGCGATTTCCTCGTACTGATAAACCCGATCCATTGAAAAGAACGAAGTCAGATCGGAGTGAACAGAGCAGACGACAACCTCATTGGTTCGCAGATCAATATGCAGCATCATGCGGAACATATCGCCGACGCCGGTCAGAATATAGCTGTTGCGGAGCGAAACGGTTTCGAGCTCACTGCGGTAGCGGTCGGAGCGTTCCTGCACAAGATGCTGTTCATTGCTGTCTTTGCCGAAAAGCAGGACAATCGACTGATTCAGTGCCGCGAGTGTGAAGCTCGCCCAGCGATATTCCTCATCGACAGCGCGGCGTACCGTACAGGTCGGTGAGGTGTTTGCTTCCAGAAAAAGCCGAATCTGCTCCTCTGAAAAACTCGCCAGAAACTGCTCTCTGTCCTCAGGATGAATCGCAGCTTCCGCATATTTTTCAAAATACTCCGTAAAAGAGGGAAAAAGTGCCTGCGTGTTCATCAGCGGATTTTTGTCAATAATGATAGAGGCACGCTTGGATTGCGAATCCAGTCTGACAGCGGTGAAATATGCAGATGTCAGTACCGCCTTCATCATCTGCATTGCTTCCGGCGGCGGTCCGTAGGCGCGCTTGTCGATCGTCAGAACATCAACGTCCTGTCCTTCCCATGTGGTACAAACGGCATGCAGGACGGCACTTTCCGGAAACCAGGGATGCTCGTCAAGCGGGAGAGGAATTGTTCTGCCCGATGCGGCGGCAGTTTTCAGCAGATTGTCGATCTTTTCATTCTGAAACAAATCCGAATAGACCGTATTTTCGTTTGTATCCGGAAAATAATTTGACGCAGCCTGATTCAGATACAACAGTCTGAGCGTGTTCCGGTCAAAAATCAGAACTGCATCTTCACGCATATCAAGAAACATCCGGTCGGTTTGCTGATTCCACATGCCGTTTCCCCCTATCCGCCTGTAATCATCAAAAGAATATACTTCTCACGATAAATATCTATTATTATACCAAAACCGCCGCAGAAAGTCAATGAATCTGCGACGGTTTCATCTCAATATACAAAAAACGGTTAAAACAGAGAAAGCATTTCTGAGGGCGATTCCGCAAAGCAAAATGCACCGGATTCCAGCAGCCTTTCCTTTGTGCGAAATCCCCAAAGTACGCTGATGCAGGGGATTCCGGTATTCCTCGCGGTTTGCACATCTACCTCGGAATCGCCGACATAAACGGCATTTTCGGGTGTACATCCGAGCTGCCGGATTGCTTCGAGAACGGAATCAGGCGCCGGTTTCAGCGGAACACCCTCGCGCTGCCCGACAGCAGCCGGAACGGACGGAAAATAGATCCCGCAGAGGCTTTTGACCTGTGCGTCCGGTTTGTTTGATACCACGCCGATGCGGTATCCGCGCTGTTTCAGTGCATTGAGCAGTTCCGGAATGCCGTTATACGGGCAGGTTGTTTCATTGGAATGTGCGGCATAAATCGCTCTGGTATCGGCAAGCACTTTTTCATATAGCGGATTCTGATTGCCGTCCGGTATGGCACGGCAGACGAGCTTTCCGAGTCCGTTTCCGACGAAACGGCGTACTTCATCCGTTGTTCGTTCGGGCAGATCGTTCATCCGGAGCGCAGCATTCAGGCTGTTTTTCAGGTCTGTCAGCGTATTGAGCAGGGTTCCGTCCAGATCGAAAATGACAGCCTGTTTGTCCTTGAAATTCATGTATCTGTGTCCTTTCGGTAATCATTGACAGCATTCGCCGTTCCATGTGAAACATCCTTCTGCTGAAAGAAGCAGCCTTGTGTCCAGCCGTTTTGCTGCATCATCCGGTCGATTGAAACGATCATCAGATCCCTCTGCATAATCCAGTCCGGTGCAAGGAGCCGTTCCCGCAGGCAGTTTCCCGTGATGCGGTGCACAACGACATCCGGCGGGATATGCGTCAGGACCTCGACTGCCCATTCGATATAGGTCTGAATGGAGATTGGCTGAAATTCGCCGCGCAGATACTGCTGCGCAAGCTGTGTATCCTTCATAATGAACAGGCTGTGGATTTTGATTCCGTCAATTCCGCAGCGGTTCAGGACATCGACCGTATTACGGATGTCGGTAATAGTTTCACCGGGCAGTCCGAGGATGATATGCACAATCACAGGCAAACCTCGTGATTTCAAGATTTTCACAGCTTGCTCGAAGCATTGCAGATCATAGCCGCGGTTGATCCTTTTGGCTGTCAGATCATTGGCAGTCTGCAAGCCGAGTTCGGTGCATATTCAGCGAGCAGATCGGCGATTTCTTCCGTAATACAGTCCGGTCTTGTGCCGATATCAAGCACCTTGATCCGGTCGTCAATCAGTGCTTCGTTATAGCGGTTGCGCAATACATCGACTGGCGCATACGTATTCGTAAAATTCTGAAAATAGACAATCCATGCAGAATCCGGCGCGGCATTCTGCAAGACTGTTTCTGCCTGCTGCCAGATCGTTTTGGATGCATCCAGCTGTTCACCGGCACCGCGTTCGCCGCAGAATGTGCAGCCGCCGAAGCCGCAGG
>CAMHUJ010000261.1 GCA_946188175.1 uncultured Ruminococcus sp. | reverse complement strand
CTCTTTGTCTCCGGCAGATCGGATTCGTGGCACGGTCCGGAAAAATCGCTCTCGTCGGTCTGTCAGGCAGGTCAGGCGTACAGCTTTTCGGTCTGTGTCGAGTATGAAACCGGTCCGGAAAGCGTCACCTTCCAGCTCTCGCTGACCTACAAGGACGGAAGCGGCAAAGAGACCTACGATCACCTCGCAAAGGCGGATGCCACGAGCGGCAGTTATATCCAGCTTGCCAATGCGGAATACACGATCCCTTCCGATGCGACCGATCCGGTGCTCTATATCGAGACGATCAGCGGCAGCGGCGCCTTCTACATCGACGAAGCGATCTGCGCACCGGCTGGCACTGTCATTGAAGGTCCGAAGGCGATCTCGTTCACGCTCGGCGATGTCGATTTTGACGGCGCGATCACCGCAGCAGACCTCTCCCTCGCAAAATGCTGCAACGGCAAGGATTTCCCGAATAAGAAAATGCTCCGCGCGGCGGACGTCAATCAGAACGGCAGCGTCACCGAGGACGATATCCGCTGGTATGTGCAGTATCTGACCGGTCAGACGGCGGAATATCCCGAGAAGGTTGCACCGCCCGAGCCGCCTGTCACGCCGTTCGACTATGACCCGAATCTGCAATATCATCCGTTCAACGGTCAGGTTTATCTCTCGCAGTCGAGCCACCCCGGCAGAGTCGTCAAGGAAAGCTATGAGGGTCCGAAGGGGCAGAATAACCTCTATGTCTATCTGCCGCCCGATTACGACGAAAGCAAGAAATACAACATCTTCTATCTGCTGCACGGCGGCAGTGAGAACGAGAACACGCTCTTCCACCAGAATGATACCATGATGCAGAATATCTTTGACCACATGATCGAGAACGGCGATATGGAGCCAATGATCGTGGTCACGCCGACATGGAACCAGACCGGTGCCGAAGGCTTCTGGCAGGAATACCGTGAGCGCGTCGTCCCGTTTGTCGAGGGCAAATATTCGACCTATGCGGAAACGACCGATCAGGCTGGCTTGCAGGCATCAAGAATGCACAGAGCCTACGGCGGCTTCTCCATGGGCGCCGTCTCGACATGGGCAGTCATTACGCACTGCCTTGACATCACCGGTTATTTCATGCCGCTTTCCGGTGACGAATGGGAAGGCACAAACTCCGCCTATGACAAGGCAAAGAAGGTCGCCGATGCCGTTGACAAATCCGGCTTGCAGAAGGATGAATACTATATCTTCTGCGCGACCGGCTCCGATGATATTGCTTATCCGAACCTGAATCCGCAGGTGCAGGAGATGAAGAAGATGAGCCAGTTCGTCTATACATCCGATCTCTCGCAGGGCAACTTCTATTTCCTCGTGGCACAGGGCAAGCAGCACGCATGGTCGGAGGTCCGCCATTACGTCTATGACATTCTCCCCTATTTCTTCCACGAGAAGCAGAACTGAACAAAAAACATCCGCCGCATTCCGGAACGACCGGAGCGCGGCGGATCATTTTTATGCGATTGCATTATGCGAGCTGTATGATCTTTGCGATATGCTTGAGGATCATAATGACGTCGTCGCCGTCAAGTTCACCGTTCTTGTCGGCATCGGCATTCAGCTTGCCCTGTGCGCCGACATCCGCACCGCTGTCCTCTGCGAGCAGTCTGGCAAGCAGTACGGCATCGCTGACATCGACCTTGCCCGAATTGTTGACGTCGCCGCGGAGCGTGACCCCGGTCGGCTCTTTGGCGGTCGTTTCAGTGGTCTCGGTTGTCGTCACGGTGGTTTCCGTCGTGGTCTCGGTGATTGCAGTCGTGGTTTCATTCTCCTTAGACGGAATCCTGATCTTCAGCTCCAGCGGCTTGATCTCCATGCCTTCCTTTTTGCCGTCCAGATAATCCGTTCCGAGCTTGACATAGAAATACATATCCGGACCGGTGCCCTCTTCCAGATGATAATCCAGAACCGTCAGCATACCGGTAACATCATGTGCATAAATGTTGAAGCGGCGTTCCTCGATCATGTTGACCCTGATGCTGCTGAGATCGACCGGATACATTATGTAGCTGCCGTCGTCACTGAGCCGGAAGTCGATCTTCGGCTCCGTTGCGGTTTCCAGCTTCACGCCGTAAAGTGCATTGGTGGAATGCAGTACATGTCCTTCCGAATCCGTGACCTCCTGATACCAGTCGCTGAGGCAGGTCGAAGTGACCTTCGTATTCCGCTCCGGCAGAATGATATCGGTATTCGTTGTCAGCGTGGTTGCTTCTGTAGTCGATGTAGTGGTTGATGTGGTCGTCGTTGTGGTTGTCGTAGTTGTCGTGGTGGTGGTAGTGGTTGTCGTTGTAGTAGTGGTAGTCGTCGTCGTTGTGGTTGTGGTCTCGACGTTGGCTTTCAGATAATCCTCGATCGTATCCGCCCAGAACTGACCCATTTTCTTATAGCCGCCGTTGCTCGGGTGCAGATTGTCATTCTGCATATCCGCCATGCCGTTCAGGCAGCCGTGCACATCCGCGAACCTGACATTTTTGCCGGAGTTTGCGTAATCATTTGCAACCTTCTTGACGGTATTGTTGTAGTTCGCAACGCGCTGTGCATTGCCGCCGTATGCAGTGAACTCCGGAATCGAGCCCATGAAGATCACGCTCTTCTGCGGCATATCGTTCAGCATGTAGTCGATCAGCGAATGCAGATCATTTTCGCAGTCATTGAGATTGCGGTTTGCGGTCATGTCGTTCGTGCCGATGATCAGCAGAATGATATCCGGCTGCGCCTGCTTGACGGCGTTCTTCTGCTGGAGCCGCTCGAGCAGACCGTTTTTGCCCCAGCTCGGGATCGGATACTGCTGCTTGATCGTAAAGCCGCTGTAGCCTGCATGGTTGTCGTCATAATTGACCTGCTGTCCGTTGTAATTGAAGGATGCATTGCCGCGTCCCTCCGGACCGACCATATCAAAATTGATGTTCTTTTCCCTGAGAAACACGTTCAGGAACTTTCTGTAGCCGCCTTCGTCGCCGTAGCCGAAGGTAATGGAGTCGCCGACCGGCATGATTTTGACGGTATCGGCAGCCTGAACCGTCACCTCCGGAACTTTCAGCGCCGTAAACGGCAGCAGCGCGGTCAGCAGCATCGCTGCCGCCGTGATCAATGCGGGTTTCTTCATGTAACAAATCCTCCTTATCTCATAGCTCCGCTCAGTCCCGTGCATGCCCTCAGCATACGAGCGGAAGGAATATGCTGCGGCAATGGCTGTTGACAAAACACTCCCCATTTTCTATTATATGAATTTGTTAATCAAACCACAATTCAATTATTGCGATTTGCAGTTCAGATATTGCGAATCGCTGTACGGTTATACTTAAATTTTGTCTATGTTCCGCAAAATTTGGGCTATTTGTAGAAAATTCAGCAAAAAACATGTTGATGATTGACATATCCTGTGCTATACTGTAAAGTGTTGGAGTATATACCGACGTATGACATACGGATCATCATAAAGGAGGTACTACGCAATGTTACCCAAAAGACTACTGGCAATTCTCAGCACCGCAGTTCTCGCAATGACTGCCGTACCCATACTTCCCGCGGCGGCAGCCGACGAAACGCCGCCCGCATCGCAGTCCGCAGAGGAGGAGGCAATCCGCAGAATCTTCGAGCCCGGCTTTGACTGGGAGCGCTACGGCGCAATCAATCTCACCGTCAGTGCACCGACGCTCACCGCCGCAGACGGACACTGCGGAATCCGCGGCACGCTCTCCGAGCCCGATACGGACTTCTATATTGTCACCGGCTGGGTCGGCACACGACCAGCGCCCGCTTCCGAACCGCTCGGCACGGTCGAGATCAACAGCCGCCGATATAACATCTACCGCTGCGAAGCAGGCAGGAGCAGCATACATCCGGAAAATCAAAAGGCAGAATACTGGAGCGTTCCGGTTGAAAAGCCGGAAACAGCGCAGGGTGTGCTCTCCCTCAGCGAGCATTTTGACGCATGGACAAATCTCGGCCTCCCGACGGGCAGACTGCAATATTTCAATTCCTTCATCTCCGCCAAATCGCAGAAGGGCGGCTAT
>CAMHUJ010000260.1 GCA_946188175.1 uncultured Ruminococcus sp. | reverse complement strand
GAGCTTTGTTGCGAATGCGCCGTTGACATCGACCTTGATGCTGCGCATTTCACCGGAAACATAGTAGATACGGAGCGTGTACTCGCCGTCTGCCGGTGCAGTGACATTCTCAAAGGTAACGGTGCCTTTGTTGCTGCCGCCGACATAGCCGACATAAGCGCCGCCGGAGCTGTATCTGCCATCCTTGCCGTCGGTGATTCTCGCGCCGCTTTCGATCTTCGCCTTTTCCGCCTCATAGCTGAGGTAGTTGGAATACGGCGTGGTCAGCTTCATGCTGCCCTTGGTGATCTTCATGACGCAGCCGCCGTTTGCAAGCAGGCTCTGCTCAATGACATCCTTCTTCGTCAGACCGTTCTTCACGGTGACTTCTGACGGACGAAGGCGGATCGGTTGAATAGCGTGCGAGCTGTTCCGGCGTTACGTAATCGCATTCCGGGATGTTGAGCATCTGGCTTAAAATGCCCATTTCTTCCCACGAAATATCGCTTTTGGTAATGTCCGGTGTCAGCATCGTGTGTGATTGCTGCTTCCTGGCAGCTTTGCTTCGACCTGACGGCATGATTGAACCTCCTTTGTTTTGACACAAAAAACAGCGCATCCCTTTCGGGACACGCTGTTGGTTGTGTCAGTCATCTATATATAGTACATATTCACTAATTTTAGATACGATAGTAAATGTCGGTACTGGTATAATACCGCGTGAATCCGGATGAAAAAACCGCAGCGGCAAAGATGACAGCAAGCACCGGCACGATGCCCTTTTGCAGAATTAAGGAACGGTAGATGACATAATACATCTGTCCGTGAACACGATGCTTGCTGCGTTTGAAAATACGCAGAGAGACATTCCGGTACTGCTGATTTCTTCGGCTGATAAAGCATCCCGCCGCGATGCAAACTGACGCAGTCAGAAAGATTCCGGCAGCAATGATTGCTGTGATTTTCAGCGAAAACGGATACCCGAACAGATTGATATTCTTATATGTACCGATGATCTCATTGACCTTCACAAGCTGCACCGGATTCAGGTAATGAAACAGACTCCAGTTTGACAGCGGCGAAACAAACCGATACAACAGAAAACTGATGCCGCAGAATCCGCCGGAAACTGCGTAGACGGTGAGATTATTCTTTGCGGCAGCACAGACGGCGGCAAACATCATGCTGAAAACAAGAAACGCCGCAATTTTCATTGTTGTGAATAACACGAGAAATCTACCGACCGAAACCGACAGATTGCATTCAAAAAAGCTGCCGATGCATTGAATCGGGCGTGACAAATCGCCGAGCCCGTACATTTTTGCACCGATCAACAGATTCTCTCCGTACAGCAGCAAAGCTGTTCCGACTGTGCAAAATGTAATCAGCAGCAGCTTGGAAAACAGCAAGGCACCGCGACCGTTCGGCATCGAATACAGCAGCGGCATCATACCCTGTTCACGGTCTTTCAGCATGACCGTGCTGATGATCAGAAACAGCAGGAAGATGCCGAGAAAATCGGTCACGGGATGATGCAGTGCATCCTCGATACCGAGTTCCGTATCGAGCCGCAGTTTGACATTTTTCATCGCCCTGTATGCGGGCGGTGTTTTCTGGATATTGCGGTAGGTAAAGGTATCTTTTCCGCCCCAGATCGACAAGACGGATGTCTGTGCGGCCTGCTTCTCAATGCCGTCGAGATAATCAGAATAGCCCTCAATTTGTTCTGCGCGCTCCTGTATTTCGGAAAGCACAATCCACGAAAGCTGCCCGCTGTGACCGGAAAAAGCAGAGTCCAGCTCCTTTTCAATATACGGCTTGACGCGCTCCGGCTTCAGCTTTTTCAGATAATGCACGCAGCTCCGGTATTCATTCGGGGAATACGCACGCGAATTTGCAGCGGAGATTTGCACATAACCGTTGATACACAGCAGCACGAGCAGCAAAACCCAGAGCAGCCGAAAACCGCACAGCTTCTTCCATTCATACCGAAGTGTCTGCATGGTCACCTCCGTAATACTGCATATATAGATTTTCAAGCGTCTGTTCGCCGTCCGTGACCTGCTGCACCAGCTCCGGTACTGTGCCGTGTGTCAGCAGTCTGCCGTCTTTGATCAGTACGATTTCCTTTGCAATGCTCTCGATATCGGAAACGATGTGCGTGGAAATGATGATGATTTTATCCTGTGCAAGCTGCTGCGTCAGGCGGCGGATCATAACGCGCTGCTTCGGATCCAGTCCGGCAGTCGGCTCATCCATGATGATAAGTGCAGGATCGCCGAGCATCGCCGCTGCAATCAGGATACGCTGCTTCATGCCGCCGGAA
Source organism: uncultured Ruminococcus sp. (assembly GCA_946188175.1). Taxonomy (GTDB): domain Bacteria; phylum Bacillota; class Clostridia; order Oscillospirales; family Ruminococcaceae; genus Firm-04. The sequence continues at coordinate 1,772 of CAMHUJ010000260.1, read as the reverse complement.
AAGCCGCCGATCTGCTTGTCTGCGACATCGGAAAGCTCGACCTGTTCCAGCGTTTGCTTGATCTGCTGTACGGCTTCCTTTTTCGGGATGCATTTGAGCGCGGAGATGTATCCGAGAAAATCCCACGCCGTCATATTGGCATAAAGCTCCTGCTGCTGCGGCATAAAGCCGAGCTGACAGCGGTATTCCTTGCCAAGCTCTGCAATCGGCTTGCCGTTCCAGCGGACACAGCCGCCGTCCTTATCCGGGCGCAGATTATCGGTAATCAGGTGCATCATCGTGGATTTGCCCGCGCCGTTCGGACCGAGCAGACCGTAAACGCCGTCTGTAAAGGTGAACGAAAACTCAATCAGTGCGTGCTTTTTCCCGTAATGCTTATTAAGCTTCACCAATTCAAGTGTGCTCATACTCATTTACCATTCAAAAGTTGTGATGCAGGAATCTTTTCAAAATCCTGTTGTTTATTTATATAGGAAATAACATAAGAGTCATCATATTTGGCAACAACAGCTTTTTCTTTCAAGAGATCAATTATTTTTGATTCCTTTGTATTGAGATCGAATGCCTTTTCACATAAAAATAACGTATCGTCAAATACAGACAAGAAGCTACATGGAGAAATACTGTCATCTTTAATTGTGACCGTCTGTTCCCGCCCGGCTTTATAAATATCTGCCTGTCCTTCACGCGTAATGACAAGATAATCCCTGGAAACAAAATCGGCGGAACAATAATCAATATTTGTATAATCCTGCGGCTCACCGTGATAGGTTTTTGAATTCAGATCAAACCATGTAACATAAAATGAATAACCACTTTCTATGCTATGTGCAAAGCCGCCCGCCATGTACACTTCGCCGGAATTTTTTACATTCGGATAATACTGCGCCAATGTTTCTAAGTCATACAGTTCACCGTATTGCTTTATTTCCATTGTTGAAAGATCAACTGCATTTAATTCCATTTTTCCGCCTGTATTTCCATAAAAGGTCAGAATACCATTTTCATCATATTCAGGACTGTAATGATTTCCGATAAAATAAATCACTCCATCGTGCAGCAGCCAGCCGTAGCAGTTATCTGATACCGAAACGCCCTCAATATAGAGCAGCTTCTCTTCCCGGCTGCTTGTAAGATCATAGCGGTACAGCGTTGAACCGAGCTTTAAGAACGGCTTTCCGTCATCACCTTCCTGAATCCTTGGATAATCATCAATGAAATAGTATGTATCTGTTCCGCTGAACATGGGGACATTTCCATTTAAGCGATTCACGATACAATCATTGGATTTATGGTTGCAGTTCGGTTTATTGCAGAGAAGGACATTCTCCATGGTCTCAAAGTCCAGAATTCTGGTTTGACCGTTGAGCGATCTATAGATATGGTAGGTGCCGGTTGTGTTGAAATACGTACTTGCAAATGAATCAGTATTTCCCGTATACGGAACGGGTGCGGCTGCCGCGGAATCCGGCGCAGCCTCCTGAATCATGGATTCGATGCCGGTTTGTGCCCGCAGATCATTGGCGGTATTGATGAACAAATATCCGAATCCAATCGCAAACAGCAGACAGGCTGCAACCGCAATACCGGATGCAAAAGAAGAAATACGAATCGGTGCATTTTCAGGCTTGTTTGCGTTCCTTTTGATTTTCTTCTGTGAATGCTGCATATGATTCTTTTTCGGTGCAGCATTTGTATTTCGGCCGACTGACGGTGCGGCTTTTTGAGATTGTGTTTTCCCAAGACATTCCCCGATGATGTCCTCCTGCACA
>CAMHUJ010000259.1 GCA_946188175.1 uncultured Ruminococcus sp. | reverse complement strand
CTGACCGTACCGCTGAAAAAGGTTACGGCATTCGGCAGCTTACAGCAGGCAGAGAATCTTTCCCAGTCCGCAACGACCGTCCTCGCCTGCTCGCAGCAGGACGATTCCGCATTCTATGCCGATTTCGACCATGCCGATTACGGACAGACCAGACTGATCTGGACTCCGAATGATGATATTCTGCTTTATCTGACAAAACACCTGCCGCGGTCAATCGGCTTCCGCTGGGAAGCAAAGGAAGAGACCGCCGCGGAATGAGCAAAGGAGGCGCCGTATGCGTCTGGTAACACCGCTGGAAATGATGAAGCTGGAGGATCTTGCAAACCAATCCGGCGTCACGTATGATATGATGATGAACCGTGCAGGTGCCGGTCTCGCCGCGCATCTCGCACATATCGCAACCGAAAGCGGACAGAGCAAAATCCTGTTTCTCTGCGGAAACGGCAACAATGCCGGTGACTGCTTTGTCGCCGCAGCGCAGCTTGCCAAAGACTATGAGATCACTGTCTGCATGACAAACGGCGTCCCGAAAACACGAACCGCATACACGAAGTACAAGCTGATGAAGCATGTCAGAGTGCTGACCGATCACGCGCAGATGCTCGAGGCAGTCCGCGCACATATGATAATCGTGGACGGCGTCTTCGGCATCGGCTTCCGCGGCGATCTCAGCCTGTCGGTGAAGGAACTGTTCGCCGCTGCATCCGAGCTGCCCGAACGGCAGATCATCGCAGTCGATATCCCAAGCGGCGGCTCCGCGCTCAACGGCACGGTCTCGCCCGGCACGATGCACTGCAATGTCACAGTCACGTTCGGCGCCGCGAAAACGGGACTGTTTGTCTCCCCGCTTGCAGAGCACTGCGGTGCGCTGCTGCTGGTCGATATCGGCATTCCGGATGAGGCATTCAGCGCACTGCAATACCCGATCAACCATATCGACGGCGAAACCGTCCGCTCGCTGCTTCCGCCCCGTCCGCATAACGGGCACAAGGGCATGTTCGGCAAGCTGCTCAGCATCACGGGCTCACGAATGATGCCCGGCGCGGCAATACTCTCGACACAGGCAGCACTGCGCTGCGGCGTCGGACTCTGCTGTCTCGCATCCGATCCGGAGGTCTGCAAGATGCTTGTCATGCAGTCGCCGGAAGCAACGCTCCAGCCGCTGACCGTCGATGCAAACGGCATGCTGACGCAGCACGCGGTTCCGGAGATCATCCGCGCCTCAAAAAATGCGACCTGCGTCCTCATCGGCTGCGGCATCGGCCAGTCCGACGAGGTACGCGCCGTCGTCCGGACGCTGATCCAGCAGATCGAATGCCCGATTATTTTGGATGCAGACGGTCTAAATGCGATTGTCTCCGGCATAGATATATTGCGGAGGGCGAAGTCGAAGGTCATCCTGACGCCGCATCCCGCCGAAATGGCACGGCTGCTGCACTGCACGACCGAGGAGGTGCAGAAGGATCGCGTCACCGCGGCAAAGCGCCTCGCATCGCGCTTTCCGAATACGGTTGTCGTGCTCAAGGGCGCCGGAACGCTCGTCGCGCTTTCCGATCACGCAAGCATTAACACGAACGGCAATTCCGGCATGAGCAAGGGCGGCAGCGGCGATATCCTCGCAGGCATGATCGCCTCGCTGACCGCGCAGCACATCGAACCGGAGCATGCCGCACAGATCGCGGTTTATCTGCACGGACTTGCCGGTGACTGCGCCGCTGCGGAATTCTCGAAGCGCGCCATGCTGCCGGGCGATATGATCCGTCAGCTGCCGATGCTGTTCGGGGAATTTGAATAAACAGAACGAGGGCATTCCTCAGAAAATCAACTGTCGTGAAAAGCAAATCATTATGGGAGGCTTATCCATGACACATGTGATTCATCTGAGAAATGCCCTGTTTTTCTGCGTACCTGCTGCTGTTTTCATGCAAGGCTGCGATCTTCCGAAGCAGGACGCGCCGTTTCAGCCGATGCATGCCGAATCCTATGAGACAGATGTGCTGCTCGAATACGGCGACGGACAATCTGCAAATCTGCACCTGACGCGCTGCGGCGATGCACTCTGGGATGCAGAATTCACGGAACCGGCAGCGCTGTCCGGCGTTGTCCTGACATTTGACGGCGACAAGGTCAGCGCAAATTACAAGGGACTTGCGTTCACCGTCCCGAAATCGGCGCTGCCTGCGAAAAATATGCTTGGGATTGCGACCGAAGCGCTCGATGCAGCCGATGCGGCAGAATCGCTCCCCTGTACACAGCAGGAGGACGGCAGCTGGCGCTACAGCGGCGAATGTGCAGGCGGCAGCTATACACTTTCATTCACCGGTTCGGGCGAGCCGCTCGTCTTCGATCTGCCCGCACAGCCGCTGAAGCTGACCTTCTCCGGCTTCACCGTCACGGAGCAGCACGCCGAAACGACAGATACGCAAACGAACGTATCTGCTGCGGAAACGACATCCCCGGAGACTGTCTCCGGAACAACCGCCGCCGAAACGACCGTTACAACCGCATAAAACAAGGGCACATCATAACGATGTGCCCTTTGTTTTGTTTGATTCAATTCACAATCAACCGTTCAGATTAAGCCTTACCGAGATCGGAATACGGAATGATCTTAGCGATGAACTGCAGAATCTTCAGCGTGTCGTCAGCATCCGGCTTACCGCTTGCATTGACGTCAGCATTCAGTTTGCCCTGCGCCGAAACATTCGCGCCAGCATCCTCAGCAACAAAGCGAGCAAGCAGAACAGCGTCGGAAACGTCCACGCGCATTTCGGGAGTATCGCCCTTGGAGAGGTCCACGTTGCCCCAGTCAACATCATCTTTCGTAGTCGTGCTGGAACTGGCAGTGGTCTCAGACTTATCAGTCGTTTCGGTGGATGCGGAAGTGGTTATAGGATCAACGTCCTTAATATTGTCCTTATCCTGGAGGAACTCAACGATCCAAGCCAGCGGAGCATTCCAGTTAATGGTAACCTCGTTGGTAGACCAAGCCTCGATGGAGTCAACATAGCATCTCTGGGACGGGTTGTCCTTCTTGCCCGGAACGAAGCCGAGTGCACGGACATACGGATCCTGGAGACCTGCGTTCGGACCGCCGGAGAGAACGCCGTCCGGTGCTTCCGGCAGGGTCTTGTCGAGCTCATGAGACCAATATCTGTGGTGCGGGTTTCTCTCGTGGTAAGAACCGTAACCGGTGATGTAGGAATATGCCAGCGGGTTGCAGCCGAGGAGGTAGTCCATACCGGTGGTAACGCCGCTCAGGTACTTGGATTCGCCGGTCTGATCGTAAGCATAAGCCATAGCGATCAGGTTGTTGATAACCATGGAGTTGGAGCCCCACTCATAACCGTAGATCGTGATCTTCGGATCGAGGTTGTTCGGATCATTGTAGCCGGGGCCGTCATAGGTATACGGAATACCGTAGCCCTGCTTATCTTCCTGCTTGAGGTACTCGTCAGCAGTTTCCAGAATGGATGCTTCGAGCGTCTTCTTAGCATCTGCATCGAGCAGATCCTTGTGCAGTGCGAGGGTCAGAGAACCTGCGGAACCGGTGTTGCCCCAGTTGAAGCAGGTCAGAGAGCCTTCACCGGAAGCGTTCTCACCGCCGGTGATTCTGGAGGTAACCTTGTAGGACTTGTCGCCCTGCTTACCGCCGTATGCCTTGCCGTACTTTTCCAGTGCAGTCTTGTAGGTATCAGCATCGCTGTCCTTCATGAGCGAGCAGGAGGTGAAGAGCTCGCAGGCTGCCCAGTAGGCATCGTCCTTGACCTCGTTATCACCGTACGGACCGCCGCCCTTTGCATGCCACATCGGAGCGTACAGCGAGTTCTCGTTCAGCTCTTCTGCCGGGCAGTCACAGCCGAGATCCGGATGTTTCTTCGTGGTCAGATCAGCCTCAACGAAGGTTCTCTCGAACGCAGCGAAAGCTTCCTTTGCTTCCTTCAGGTAGGTAGCTGCCTGAGAGGAATCATACGGTTCCCAAAGTCTTGCAGCCTGTGCAGCACAAGCAGCAAAGTTCAGGGTTGCAGCGAATGTAGGCGGCTTTACGATACGGACAGTATCCCAGCCTCCCTGATCTTC
>CAMHUJ010000258.1 GCA_946188175.1 uncultured Ruminococcus sp. | reverse complement strand
TGCCCAGAACGATGTTGTTGACCTGGAGCTTCTCCATCAGCTCACGGTAGGAGACCTTTTTGAGGTGACCGATCCAGCCGGTGTGCCAGATCTCGAACTTCTGATCGAGCTTCTTGCCGGTCAGAACTGCCTGTGCGCAGTTGATGATGATGACGTGATCGCCGCAATCGACGTTCGGGGTAAAGTCTACCTTGTGCTTGCCGCGGAGAATCGCAGCAGCCTTAGCAGCGGTACGGCCGAGGGGCTGACCGGCTGCGTCAATGATATACCACTTGCGGTTGATTTCAGCAACCTTCGGCATGGTAGTTGACATAGTATTTTCCTCCATATCAGAATTTTAGGTGACCGGAATCTGTTTTGCTCCACGGGGACGGAGCGTCCGCATTTCCGGCGTGCTTTCCTATTATACACGATTCAACAGCGGTTGTCAATCGGCAAAATGCCGAATTTTCAAAATATATCGCTCAATCTCTTGATATCTCTTGAAATCTCTCTGATTTGCTCGTTTTCTCGTGTTTCATTTCATTTTTTCACATCGGGCGGATTTTGAGCTGACAGCGTAAAAAAGGTCAGGTCAGCTTCTCATATTCATGCTTTTTCGGGCGCGCCATAAGCCCGCGCACGACCTCGCGCACATCCTTGTCCTCATAGAGCACCTGATAGAGTGCTTCGGTGAGCGGCATTTCGATCTCGTAGCGCTGACCGAGCCCGTAGGCAGCGCGGCAGCAGTAGTATCCCTCGACGGTGCCGACCTGCTCGACGGCATCGGCGGGAGAAACGCCCTGCCCGATCAGAATACCGGCTCTGCGGTTGCGCGAGTGCATGGAGGTACAGGTAACAATGAGGTCGCCGATACCGGTCAGACCCGCGAAGGTATTGGCTCTTGCGCCGAGTGCGGAGCCGAGCCGTTCGATCTCATGCAGACCGCGCGTCATGAGCATCGCCTTGGTATTGTCGCCGTAGCCCATACCGTCGGAGATACCGGCAGTCAGCGCAATGACGTTTTTGAGTGCGCCGCCGAGCTCGCAGCCGGTGACATCATCGTTGATGTAGACGCGGAAGGTCGCGGAGCTGAACCATTCCTGCACGAGATACGCCGCCATGCGGTTTGAGGACGCAGCAACGACGCTTGTCGGGATATTTCTGCCGACCTCCTCGGCATGGGAAGGGCCGGTGAGGACGACATATGCGCCCTGCGGGAGCTCCTCCGCAAAGACAGTGCTCATGAGCTTGAAGGTTTCGTCCTCGATGCCCTTGCCTGCATTGACAACGACAGTCCCCTCTTTGAGATGCGGCGCAACCTTCTGACAGGTACTGCGGACGAAAGCCGACGGGATCGCAAACAGCACGAGATCGCTGTCGTCGATCACAGAGAGATCGGTTGTAAGCGCGATGCCGTTCGGGATTTTGACGCCGGGGAGTTTTTCCTTCTGTTCCCCGTCTCTGCGCATTGCCTCGATTTCCTCGGGGAGCGCGCTCCAAAGGGTGATATCGTGCTGCTGTGTGGTATAGAGCATCACAGCAAGGGCGGTACCGAAGCCGCCGCCGAGAACCGTAATTTTCGCCATGTCATGAACCTCCTGTGAATAATGTATCTCCGATAGATTTTGAATGGGGACTCCGTCCCCAGACCCCGTTTTACGGGATACGGGGTATCAATGCAGTATTATGCCAATAAAAAAGTTCCTGCAATCAATCGAAATATGTCGGGGAGAAATACGCCCGATCAATCACATAAGACCATAAGCGTTACTTCTCCCAAAGGATCGGGGTGTGACAACCCAAGGGGAAGGGGAAAGTTCGCAAGCTCAGATTCCCCCTGTCCTCTTTGGGTGCTCCCCTCGCATTCGCATGCCCCGCATGTTTGCCGCAGGCAAACTGCGCAGTTCGCTTCAGGTATTGGCGACGCCAAACCTTGCGAAACATGCGTGCCCAGTAAGAATATACTTCGGACGAATGAGAAAGAAAGAATGACTGAAGTCAACGATCTTTCAAATTTCTCGGAACGTCGCCGGAAACCTTTCGATCATTGGAAGCGGGCACTGCCGCCAAATTCCGATTTACATTAGAAGCAGCTTCACTTATTCCGCCTTCTCCGCCGCAGACTGTTCTTTCTTCTTCTCGCCGATTTTGCGCTCGGTACCGTTTCTGAGCCGCTGAATATTCTCGCGGTGACTGTACACAACAAGGAATGCCGGAACCGCAATCAGCAGCATATAGACCGCCGCCAGCCGCGGATACGTCCCGCGCTGGAAGATTTCGAGCAGCAGCGTCACAGGAATGACGCAGAGCGTCGCGGTGCAGGAAGCAAGCGACACATATTTCGAGCGCCAGAGCACGAGCCCGAAGATCGCCATAAGAATGACGAAGGTCAGCGGATTGATGACGAGGAACACGCTGACGCCGACGAGCACGCCCTTGCCGCCGCGGAAACCGTGCCAGAGCGGAAAGACATGTCCGAGCACGACAAAGATCGCCGCAACATAGCAGAGCCAGCGGAACCGATGCGTATCGGAGGGGCATTCCATGACCGGTGCCCAGCCGATTTTTCCGCAGATGAACTGTGCAAGAGCCATAGCCGCGGCGCCCTTTCCGAGGTCAATGACCAGCGTCAGGATGCCGCAGCCCTTGCCGAAGCAGCGCAGGACGTTCGTGAGTCCTGCATTGCCGCTGCCGAATTTCCGGATATCCTGATGCTTGAAAAGCCGCACGGAGCAGATTGCACCGTTGAGGCTGCCGAACAGATAGCCGATCACCGAAGCAATCAGAATACTAACCAAATAACCGATAAATGTTCCCTGCATAGAATTATCATACTCCTAAAGAATGATGCTCGTTCCGCACCGCGGATGTCAAAGCGCCGCGATAAAAAAGGCATTCCGCAGATCGTGTCTGAGGATGTGGTTTTCAGTGGTCACAGATCAGCCCTTGCTGCCGTTGTCATTGCCGCGCTCACGGATGATAAACTTCACCGGTGTACCCTCAAGCCCGAAGGTTTCGCGCAGCTGATTTTCGAGATAGCGCTGATACGAAAAATGGAACAGATCGGCGCGGTTGACGAAAAAGACAAAGGTCGGCGGCTGGGTACCAGCCTGCGTCATGTAGTAGATTTTGAGGCGCTTGCCCTTATCGGTCGGCGGCTGGACGCGCTGGGTCGCATAGGCGAGAACGTCGTTCAGCTTACCGGTCGTAATACGCATCGCATTATTCGCCGCAACCTGCTGAATCAGCGGAAAGAGCTTCTGCACGCGCTGACCGGTTTTCGCGCTGATGAACAGGAACGGCACATAGCTCATGAAGCTGAAATCATTTTCGAGCTTCTTCTGGAATTCCGGCATAGTCTTGCCGTCTTTTTCGACAAGATCCCATTTGTTGACGCAGACGATGCATGCCTTGCCCTGCTGATGCGCATAGCCCGCGACCTTGCTGTCCTGCTCGGTGAAGCCGGTCGTCGCATCAATGATAATGACCGCGACCTGTGCGCGGTCCACCGCCATAAAGGCGCGCAGGACGCTATAGTGCTCGATATCGTCGGAGATCTTGGATTTCTTGCGGATACCCGCCGTATCAATGAACAGATACTTTCCGGTTTCATTTTCATAGGGCAGATCGATTGCATCGCGTGTCGTACCGGCTTCGTTTGCGACGATGCTGCGCTCCTCACCGGCAAGATAGTTGATGAGCGAGGATTTGCCGACATTCGGCTTACCGATCACAGCGACGGCAATGCGCTCGGCATCCTCATCATTATCCGCATCCTCGGGGAACAGCGCACAGACGGCATCGAGCAGATCGCCGGTACCGTTTCCGTGTATGGACGACACCGCAAAGGGATCGCCGAGCCCGAGGTTATAGAACTCATAGAATTCGGGGGGCGGCTCACCGATGCTGTCGCATTTGTTGACGCAGAGAACGATCGGCTTGCCGGATTTTTGCAGCATATTGGCGACATCGAGGTCATTCGCAGTGACGCCGGAGCGCAGATCGGTGACGAGGATAATGACGTCGGCGCGCTCGATTGCGAGCTCGGCCTGTCTGCGCATCTGCTCGAGCATATGGTCATCGGTTTTCGGCTCGATAC
>CAMHUJ010000257.1 GCA_946188175.1 uncultured Ruminococcus sp. | reverse complement strand
TGCGCATCTATTCTTCAAGATTTAATTGGTACATCAATAGTTTGACCGAACCCCTTGATTCCGGCGCGGTTTTCTGCTATGATGAAAACAGAAAAAGTTTTTTTCAATATGCTGTAACACGCAGCAGCTTTTTCCTGTCTTTTAAGGCGAAGATGCAAAACAGGAGGTGATGCAGGTGAAGGATGAAGCGATTTTGCAGCTTTTTGCCGAACGCAATGAGCGCGCGATCTCCGCGGCAGACCGCAAATACGGCAGAGGATGCCGTAAGATTGCCATGGATGTGCTCGGAAATCCGCAGGATGCAGAGGAGACCGTCAACGAGATGTGGCTGCGCGTCTGGAACGCAATTCCGCCTGCAAAGCCGGAGAATCTGTTTGCATTTCTTTCCGCATCCGTCCGGAACTGCGCGCTGAACCGTATCGAATCAAACAACAGTCAGCGGCGCGGCGGAGGCGCTGTACCGCAGGCGCTCGAGGAACTCAGCTTCTGCGTCGCAGGCAGCGACTCCGTCGAGGGCACCGTCGATTATCATTTGCTGCTGGCAGCGGTCGAGCGGTTTCTGGATTCACTTTCTGCCGATGCGCGGACGATTTTTGTGGAGCGCTACACAAATCTCCGGACAAGCAGGGAAATCGCGGCGGAATTCCGGATCACCGAAAGCAAAGTGCGTATCACACTGATGCGGACACGTAAAAAACTCAAGGCTTATCTCGAAAAGGAGGGCTTCCTATGACAGAAAAGGAACTGCTGCATGTGATGCAGAATGTCAACGATAAATACAGTGACGAAGTGCAGAAGCGTATCGACGCAGCACAGAAGCCGGTATTCCGCCGTGCGATGCCGTTCCTGCTGGCTGCCGGTGCGGCGGCATGTGTCGCGCTGACCGTGATCACGGCGCTGCCGAAGCAGACGGAACGCATGAACGTCGCAAGCTGCGATATGACCGATGCGTTCGCAGAGGTGCAGGTATCGAAACCCGAAGCGGATGCATCAGCCATGAATGAAAAGGAACCGGAGCGTCTGTCTGCTGCCGAAAAGCAGGAGCAGAAGCCTGACGCCAAGGCATCACCGAAGGAGGAGACTGCGCAGGAAAGCAGCGCAGAATCCGCCGAGCCGGCAAAAACCGAAGCGCAGCCTGCCGCACAGCAAACCGAGCCGCAGAAAACCGAAAGTCAGCCGCCTGCACAGGAAACCACCGCTGCACCGGCGGCGGAGCTTCCGGTCATCGGTGACTTCGATCTGGACGGAAAGTTCACGCTGGCAGACGGCGTCTGGTGCAATCTGATCCACTTTGCACAGCGCAATGATGTGCTGGATCAGATTTCGCTGACCGATGCACAGCGCCGTCAGGCAGACCTGATTCCAGACTGTGTTTGCAATGACGATCCGTCGCTTCCGCTCGGTTATGACGAGTATCATGCGATTCTCGTTACGCTGCATCTGATCTATTCCTATGATCTGACCGGTATCACGCCGCTGGATTATCTTGCAAATCAGAATTATTATGATGATTATTTGCTGTACCGTTCGCCGCGGCTCGTCCGCAGCCTGCCGATCGACTGGGCGTCTATCGGTCTGACCGGCGATTTCTCCGAGGAAGACTTCTGGAGAGCGGTCAGTCCGGAATACGCGCTGGAGTGCTATGAAGCGGAACACGGTATGCCGGATGATGTCGGCGATTTCCTGAATGCGGTCCGTGTCACACAGAGCAAGTATCTGGAAATGGTATACACAGTTCCGGAGAAATGGATGCCGCCGATTGTGGATTACGGCGTCGCAGGTGAATTCTGCATCCGCTATACTGCCCTGCTGCACCGTCAGAAATTCGGCGAGCCGGGCTATGAGCCGGTGTATGAGGAGCCTGTGGATCCCGAGCTGATTTTCACCGAGGACGAACTGACACAGGACATGCTGCGCAAAATGCTCGCCGATGCCAAGACATGGACGATTGATACCGCGCCGGACCCGAGATTCTGACGCTGTCTGTTTTCCCTCAGATACTCCCGTTTCGCCGCCTGTCCGGAGCCTTTTCCGGACGGGCGGCGCTGTTTTGTGCATACGCGCATTTGCCGTGCTGCACTTGACAAGTCTGCCGCGGCATGATATACTGATGTATCCGATGCATGGAGGATGAATATGGAACGGAAACAACGGATTTACGATACATTATACCGCGCGGCGGAGGCATGCTTTTCGGCACTGTTCAGAGAACATCCGGCGCACTATTATTATGCGGCACTGATTCTTCTGGATGCCCAGACGCTTTGCATCACGGCGATGTCGGAGGAAGTGCTTGCAGAACGCGGCAGCGCATACAAATGGTCATATGCCGATTCGCCGTATACCGGTTTTGCGCACAAGCGTTTTTTCGCGGAAGTATCCGCACTGTATCAGCAGGATATATGGGATGCTTCACTCAGCGATGAAGCATTGGAGCGCAGAGTCGCCGACTGGCGCCGCATCATGCGGAAGGTCATGCAGGATTTATCGGAAAACGGGCTGTTTTCCGCCTTTCCCGATCTGTTCCGGAATGCCGAATACTATCCGCCGGAGGGCAGCATCAACCGCAGAAATGCGAAAAAGCTCAATTCGCCTGCCGTATACAAAAGCTGGCTGAAAGAGAATCCGGACTGCGATGAGCCGGAGGAGCCTGAAAACATCTATGAGGAAGTCTATCATCCGAAGCTGTGCAAAGTGCTGCTTGTGAAGCCGCTGCCGTCGAAAGCGCTTGCACTCCTGTCTGCGCATCCGGAATATCAGGATATTCTTTCCGTTCAGCTTCTGCCGCAGAAATAAACAGCGGCGTTCCGGCTGAATCATGCCCGCTGCATACAGCCGCAGCGTAAAAAATTTGCAAATCCTCTTGACAAACATGGCAAAAGCTGATATAATAGGAGAGCTGGTGTAAAGGTTCTCACCATGACAGAGGAAAGGCAGGCGGTCAGAGCAGTGAAAAATCTGGATTTTGTACTCCTGCTCGATTGCTACGGCAGCATGCTGACCGAGCGTCAGCGGAATCTGCTCGAGGGCTATTATGATGAAGACCTCTCGCTCGCGGAGCTTGCACAGCCGCTCGGGATCTCCCGTCAGGCGGTGCACGACAGCATCCGCAGGGGCGAACGTCAGCTGGAAGCGCTCGAAGCGCAAATGGGCATCGCCGAACGACTCAAAGCTGCCCGTGCGGTCTTCGAGGAAATCGAACAACTCAGTGCAGAGCTGCCCGAGCCGCAGCGCTCCGGTATCGCGGAGGCGGCAGGACGCGGTATCCGCACATTACTATTATAATGAGACAGAGAACAGGAGGGAACGGCAATGGCATTTGAAGGATTGCAGGATAAGCTCGGACAGGTGTTCAAAAAGCTCAAGGCACGCGGAAAGCTCACCGAGGCAGATGTCAAGGAAGCAATGCGTGAGGTGCGGCTTGCCCTTCTGGAAGCGGATGTCAGCTATAAGGTCGTCAAGGATTTCGTCGCGCGCGTTTCGGAGCGTGCCGTCGGCGAAGAGGTGCTCGCAAGCCTGACCCCTGCACAGCAGGTCGTCAAGATCGTCAATGAGGAGCTCGTCTCTCTCATGGGCGACGGCAACAGCCGCCTGAATTTCGCCCCGAAGCCCCCGACAGTCCTTATGTTCTGCGGCTTACAGGGCTCCGGTAAAACGACGCACTGCGCAAAGCTCGCAAAGCTGCTCAAAAAAGAAGGACATCATCCGCTGCTTGTTGCCTGTGACGTTTACCGTCCGGCTGCAATCGACCAGCTGAAGGTCGTCGGCGGGCAGGCAGAGGTCACCGTATTCGAGCTCGGTCAGATTGATCCGGTCGAGATCGCGGTACAGGGCGTCAAATACGCAAAGGATCATAACCACGATGTTGTCATTCTCGATACGGCAGGACGACTGCATATCGACGAAAAGCTCATGGATGAGCTGAAAAATATCAAGGCGGAAACGAATCCCGATGAGATCATGCTCGTCGTGGATGCGATGACCGGTCAGGATGCCGTCAATGTCGCAAAGGCATTCGATGAGGCGCTCGGCATCACCGGCGTGCTGATGTCGAAGCTCGATTCCGATACCAGAGGCGGTGCGGCGCT
>CAMHUJ010000256.1 GCA_946188175.1 uncultured Ruminococcus sp. | reverse complement strand
TATACTGATCCTGAATATTCTGTGACTGGAGGTCTCGTTCATGGGTGTGAAAGCGATCCTGCGCAAAACGCCTGTCAAAAAAATCTATTCTGCGGCAAAAAACTGCCTGATTGATCTGGATTCTGCTGCAATCGGCGTATGCAGAAAAATGAAGGCACATAAATCCGATGTCATTACGGTTGTTTTTATGTGCCAGTATATTCCTGCATGGAACAAGATGAAGCCAGTCTATGAAAAGCTAAAAGCCGACAAGCGGTTCAAGGTCATTCTGCTCTGTATACCGTCGGATATCACAGAGCATGTCCTGCATTCCAAGGAAAATGACGTCTATCAGTATTTTATCTCGGAGCACTATACGGATGCCGTCGATGCGCTCGAAAAGCAGGACGGCGCGCTCAAATGGAAGAGCCTCCGGCAGCTCTGTCCGGATTATGTTTTCTACGGCAGACCGTACAATTCCTATATGCCTGCGGCGTATACCTCGCGGAGCGTTGCAAGATACGCAAAGGTCTGTCTCATCATGTACAGCACAAACATTACGAAATTTGCTCTGGATACGACGATCAACCGGAACTTCCTCGCGTATACCTATATCTATTTTGCTACCTCGCAGGAGCTTGTTGAAATCAATACAAACCGGAATAAACTCGCGCACAAACTCGGATTCAGCCACACCTATGACTGCGGTCTGATTCCTATGGAGGAGATTCTCCTCAACAAAGATCAGCCGCATAATTCATGGGACTGGTCTGAAAAGCCGATCCGTGTCATGTGGACGCCGCGCTGGACAACCGATCCGGCAATCGGCGGCAGCAATTTCTTCCGCTATAAGGAAGTGCTGTATGACTATGCCTCACATCACCCCGAAATGGATTTTCTGTTCCGTCCGCATCCGATGATGTGGGATAATTTCATCAAAACCGGTGAGATCACGGAAGCGGAGCGGGATGAATACATCTCCAAATGCAACGCGCTCGGTAATATCCGCTTTGACAGCAACAAGGAGTATATCAGCACGCTCTGGAACACAACCGTGCTGATCTCCGATATCTCCGGCATTATGACCGAGTTCTATGCAACAGGCGCACCGCTTATTTTCTGCGAATCGGATATCAAGATGTCGCTGTTCAGGCAGGGCGAAACGATCATGGATTCCTGCTATCGGGTCAATTCCGAGGCAGAGCTGATAGAGACGCTCGATCAGATCGGCAGAAACGAGGACCCGATGCGGGCAAAGCGTGAAACCGTTGTCCGTTCGATGATCAATCCGGATAAGCTGCCGAGCACGGTCATTCATGAGTATCTTCTCGCAGACCATAAAGGGAAAAAGAAATAAAAGATCACAATGAAAAAAGGAGTTCTAGGGACAAGTGGACAAGGAAAAATTTGAGATTCTGCGTTATCTCAGCGAACAGCACCGCCGTATTACGCAGACACAGATTGCAGAAGACACCGGATATGCGACGGAATCGGTCAGTACGCTGCTGTCACAGCTTCAGGCAGAAGCGCTGATCAATGACGCATATCAGCTGACGGAAAAGGGCTATGAAATCATGGAGCCCTATCGCGTCAAAAATGCAGTCATTCTGGCTGCCGGCATGAGCACACGTTTCATTCCGGTCTCCTATGAGCTGCCGAAGGGACTGATCTCCGTCAAGGGCGAGGTCATGATCGAGCGGCAGATTCGCCAACTGAAAGAGGCAGGCATTCAGGAAATCATTGTCGTCGTCGGCTATATGATGGAAAAGTTTTTCTATCTGCGCAGCAAGTATAATGTCAAACTGGTCGTCAACAATGAATTCGCAACAAAAAACACGCACAGCAGTGTCTATGTTGCGCGCGATTACCTGAGCAATACCTATATTCTCTGCTCGGATAACTACTATCCGCAAAATATGTTTCACCAGTATGAATACCGCGCCTTTTACTGCTCGGTATTCCTTGCGGGTACAAGCTATGTCGAGCGCGCCTTCAGCTATGACGAAGATGGTCTGATCTATGATACAAACAAGCCTTCGCACGATCAGTGGATCATGTACGGGCATGCGTATTATGATCATGCATTCACCGAAAAGTTCCGTCCGTTGCTGGAAAGCTATTTCGGACGGCAGGGCGTCGAGGGCATGTACTGGGAAAATGTCTGGGCAGAGCATGTAAAAGAAATCCCGATGTGGATTCAGAAATGCGAGCCGACAGATATTCTGGAATTTGACAGCATGGACGAGCTTCAGGCATTCGATCCGGATTACATCTATAATAACCGTGTGCATGTATTTGAAAATATCTGCCGGATCCTCTGCTGTGAGATCACCGATATCGGCGAAATGACCGTCATTAAGAAAGGGCTGAACAATCAGTCTTTCAAATTCAAGGTCAACGGCGAGTATTATATCTACCGTCACCCGGGCATCAATGCCTCGGGCGTCATTGACCGCAAAAAGGAAGCAACCAACCTCAGAGCGGCAAAGAAGCTGAAAATCGATGAGACGCTCGTGTATATCGACGAAGAGGAAGGCTGGAAAATCTCGAAAGAAGCATATCGATATGCTGGCAAGGAAGCTGAAAACACTGCATGACGCAAATATCTCGGTCGGCTTCGGATTTGAGTATGAGAAGGAAGCCGATCATGTCATTGATATTCTGCGGCTGACGGACGCGCTCGCCTACCGCAGAACAATCGCCGAAAAGGAAGCAATGCTTCCGGTTTTCGAGTTTCTGCGGAAGGATCAGTGGCAGGTGTCACTCTGCCACAACGATCTCTATGAACCGAATCTGCTTGTAGACGGCGACAATCTGCACATCATTGACTGGGAATTCTCCGGCGATGCGGATATCGGCTATGACATCTGCAAGCTGTTCGCCGTACACAATCCCGATTATCAGGAATATGATTACTGGCTCGGGCAGTATTACGGCAGAGAAACGACGTTTGAAGAAAAGCGGCATCTGATTGCCTGCGCGGCTGTGATCTACTATTATTGGTATATCTGGGGTATCTATGCCGGAAAGAATAATCAGGATGTCTCGAACTACATGATGGCATGGTATGACAAAATGAACAGCTTTCGGATTAAAGCACTGGAAATGATCGGAGAATAAGGCTGTCTGCCGTTCTCTGTGTATTCCGTGTTTCGGATGATATGCCGCACAGCACTGCATTTCAGAAACAGCGAATGCTGCGCGGAGATTATGATAGAAGGAGGATTCATATGGAACTTGTGATTGCATTCGGTCTCGGTATCTGGTTCGTAATTATGGGCGCTGTTGCAGCGTACCGCATTATCAAAGACTTCAAGGAATAATCACAGAAAGACATGATACAGCATTCATAAAAGGGTTAATGTATCCATTTAAGAAAAAAGGAGGTCATTCTCAAAAATGAATATCTATCTGATCGGTATGATTATTACCATGATCGCATACATCGCTGTCGGCGCAATTATCAGCCGAAAAGTCAAAAACGCCAACGACTTCTATGTTGCCGGACGAAATGCACCTGCATTTCTGATTACAGGCTCACTGGTCGCTTCGTTCATCGGCGTCGGTCTGTTTATGGGTGACGTCGGCGAATCCTACAGCGGCTTCTTCGGTCCGATTATGGTTGCCGTCGGCACGCTTTCTGTCGGTTATATTTTCGGTTCGGTCTTCTTCGGACGCTATCTTCGCCGCAGTCAGGCAATGACGATTCCGCAGTTCTTCGGAAAGCGTTTCGATTCCAAGGCAATGAAAATGCTCGCAACGATTACCGGCACCTTCATCATGCTGGTTTACAGTCTCTCCTGCGTACAGGGAATCGCAACGCTGATGTCTGTCGTAACCGGACTTACATATAACACCTGCATTATTCTCGCTGTTATCGCATTTACGCTGATTACGGCATTCTCGGGCGCAAAGGGCGTTCTGATTACCGATACGATCATGTTTGCAATTTTCTCCGTTGCAACGCTGATCGGCGCTGGCGTCATTGCAATCAAGGCAGGCGGCTGGATGCATACCGTCACGGAAATGGCAAACTATCAGGGAATTCCCGGTATCCTCGCAGCAGGCGGCAATCCCTCTTACTTCTATCCAACAACGCATGAGAACATGATCTGGGC
>CAMHUJ010000255.1 GCA_946188175.1 uncultured Ruminococcus sp. | reverse complement strand
CTCGGTGTCGATCAGCGCTTCACCGTTGTCGCTCTGCTGCCATGCCATGAGATGCGGTTCGATGCTGCTCGGATGCGCAAGATAATACCGGTACATCCCGTCAAAGATGCCGTGCGCATCGCTGTCGTATGGCGACATGAGTACAGAAATCAGCATTCCGTATCCGTGCGCCTCGGAGACAGTCACCGCAACCGTTCTCTGTGCCTCCTCATAGGTCTGCTCCCCGTAGAATACATAGTACTGCGGGCTGTCCGGCGTGTAAGGGTTCTGTCGAAGATACGCATTTTTCCATTCCGCATAATAGCCAGAGTATCCTTCTGTTCCGCCGCCGACGGCATTCCGGTCACAGTCATTGCCGTCATGCAGCCAAGTGCTGCTGCAACAATCTTTTTCATGGATATGACCTCCCCGTTCAAAATATATCTGATCCCCCTATATTTCTACTATAACACAAAACAAGCAAAATAGCAAGCCGCATTGCATAAAAAGCGCACTTTTCAAGCAGCGCAGTGATCTTTATATTATTACGCTTATCCTCGATCTCTTGATGCTGCGCGCACATTGACAAAACTGTTCCGCAGAAGTACTGTTCTGTGTTCAGTCCGATAGAACCGTAGTGATGTGCAAATGTAACTCGCATACAGTATACATCCGTTTCCTTTGCAGATTGATAGATAAGACTATCATTCGCGCCGTAAAGAAGCACAATGTTAAAACAAACGAATCTACGATAAAAACAGCAGCGTCCCGCGGGGCGCTGCGTGCATTTTCAGCTTAACTGGATTCTGACCACAGAAGAACGATACAAAGAGCGGCGGGGAAAGATCAAGCCTTGGCCGGACCGGCTTTTTGCGCTGCTGAAAACGGCACAGTACCTGACAAAGCTGTTCTCGCAGCCTGCCGGGACAATCAGCTTGCTGTCTTGACAAAGCATACCGTTTTCGCTATAATCAAAGTAATATACACCCTTTATGCTGAGGAGCATTTCCCGTAGAAGGCGCAGCAAGATCGGCTGTAATCTGCTGTTTGGAGCAATGAGGCATATTTGCAAATCATAGTATAAATGACGGCTTTGAGAAGGAGATTTCACGATGGAATTTGAGATACAAGACGGTGTGCTGCTAAAGAGCAGGCTTAACATCCGCAGAACTGGAACGAGCTTCTGAATCAGTAACGGGAGGGGACAGCATCATGAATATTCTGAAAAAAATAACGGCGCTGTTTTGCAGCGGTATCGTGCTCGCTTCGGGAACAATGCCGTGTGCGGCAGCTGATAAAACGCCGGATACTGTGAAATTTACCGTATCAACCGTGCAGACTGCTCCCGGAAAGACCGTAAAGTTTAGCATCAAGGTGGAAAACACCGCTCGCGGTATTTCTGCATACGGCCTGAAGCTGACCTATGATGCCGGACTGATCTTTTCAAATTATGATGAGAAAACGCCGGAGTTTTATACCGGTGCGGCGGCGGACGGGATCGGCGCGCACTGCATGATCAATCCGAAAACGTATTCTGTTGCAATCGTATCCATGAATGACAAAGCCTCTGTGAAAAGCGGTGACCTTGTTACATTTCCGATTACTGTACCGAAGGATGCAAAGCACGGTACAAAGTATAAACTGACGCTTGCAGTTGACGAGTGCTGGGACAAAGATAATGAGGCAGTTGCGACTAAGATTACGAACGGCTGTATTGAGGTGCTGAACCCTGCGGAGACGACGATTACTGTAAAAACAACGCTTACGACCGCACCGACTACCGCAAAGCCGCCGGTTACAACTGCTGTCACTACGACCAAAAAGGGCAGCGGAACGACAGTCAATACCGGATCGGCGAAGCAGACAACAATCACGACCGATACCGGCGTGATAACGCAGGTTTCTTCTTCCGGTGAGACGATTACCACAACGGGCAGCGGTACCACAAAGCCTGTTATTCTGACCACGACAGTATCGACAGGCTGGACAACGGTTTCTGATGTGATATATACAACGACCGCAATGACGACAACCGCAGCCACATCTGCCACTAAGCCCGCGATTGTCATTACGACATCCACGGCACCGTCGCAGACGACAACAGCAGCCACATCTGCCACTAAGCCTGCGATTGTCATTACGACATCCACGGCACCGGTGCAGACGACAAACGCAGCCACATCTACTACAAAGCCTGCGATTGTCATTACCACATCCACTGCGACAATGCAGACGACAACAGCAACAACGTCAAATCAGCCGGTGCAGACAACTGAGTCTGCGATTGCAACGACGGTTACCAGTGTGTCTGAATCTGTTGAAACGACTGTGACCACAACGAGCCCAAAGCATTATGTCATTCTGAAGATCCAGAAGCCGATGAGTACGAGTGAGTATTCGGTGAAGAAGATTGATCTTCATGCAGACGGTTCATACACTGTATGCCCTGAAGAAGAACAGGATGTCAGGAAAGGCGTACACACAGGAGGGGTGATCGGGAACGGGAACGGCGGATATGAATTGATTCCGCAGCCTGCCGAATACATTCTGCCGGATGATACCAAGGCATATCTCATTCAGTTTCACGAGAAAACGGATGCAGATATCATGCTGAGTATGCAGAATCATCTGCTGCATCTTGAGAGCAGCAATACCGATGCAGTGATCTTTGATTTGAAGGGCTATTGTAAATTCAGCGGAGATCAATCTGCGTACAATTTTATAATGGTATCAAATGACGGATTTGCACCGACGGACTGGCATCAGGTGGAAATTGCCGGAAACGGCTCTGAATTTATATACAGCATGGCAGAAAAGGGGTATTTCTTTACTGCGGATCAGCTGAATGATATTACCGTTTCGGCGACAGGGAAAACCAGCCTTGCCGCCTGCCGGTTCTCCTCAGACAGCAGGAAAGCGTTTATTTATGAGATCGCTGAGGATCAGATCGGTATTTTAGAGGATAAAGACGGCGACGGCATCTGCGAGATGCCCTGTACCGCAGCACGGGTCACGCATCACGCGCTGGGTGAGGTGGATAATAACCCGGGTGTATCCGTTGAGGATGCGCAGCTGACGCTGAATGCGTATGCGGATATTGTTGCCGGACTCGAATGTACACTGAGGAACAAGGCAAATGCTGATATTAACGGTGATAAGCAGATCACGGTCGAGGATGCACAGTTGATTTTGCTTTATTATGTCAACAACACGCTCTCCGGTATTCCGACTGCATGGGATGATCTGCTGGGGAAAAAGAACTGAGACTGATAAATGTGTGCATTAAAATGAGCGATCCGGACGGATCGCTCATTTTGTCATAATATGTAAGGGAATCTTGATTTGATTATACTGCGTCGGCTGTCAATCAGCGGATAAACAAGCAGGAGCAACGTATATGTGTTCGTTTCAATACACATTATTTCGGTGATAATTAGTATTCAGCGACGATGTTTCAGTTGATTCGCCGTGTCCGGCAGATTTGCAAACTGCATGCCTGCGATTCATACATACCGCCTCTGAATATGATTATTGTAGTATAAGGTGTATGTTACGCATCGAAGAATGATAACCGGTTTTCATTTTAGAATATATCAATCAGCTTTGCAATATATTTGAGAATCAGGATGACATCATCCGAATCGGGCTTGCCGTTCCGGTTGACATCGGCATTTTTCTTGCCGTCCGCCGTCAGATTGGCGTCTGTGTCCTCAGCTACAAATCTTGCCAGCAGAACCGCATCGGAAATATCCACAGTATCGTCGCCGTTGACATTGCCGGGATCCGCAGGTGCAGCAGCGGTGCTGACGGATGACGTTGTCGTTTCAGCGGTTGTGGTTGTCGAATCCGAAGATGCTGTCGTTGTTTCAGCAGTCGTCACGGTCGTTTCGCCGGGCTGTGTTTCGCCGACCGGATGAACACCGGTGACTTTCCTGCCTTGATCCTGCATGAAGGAAACAACCCAGGCAAGCGGCGCGTTGTATTCCAGTGCCGCAGTATTGACAGACCGTGCTTCGATGTGATCGACATAGCAGCGCTCGGAAATGTTGTCACTTTTGCCGGGCATAAAGCCAAGCGTCCGTACATAGGTATCGTACAGTCGTGTGGACGGGCCGCCGGCAAGGACGC
>CAMHUJ010000254.1 GCA_946188175.1 uncultured Ruminococcus sp. | reverse complement strand
AGGATCATTCCCCGACCGCACATGCAGAGATTCTTGCGATTGAGGAGGCTGCGAAAAAACGCGGTACATGGCGGCTTTCCGGCTGCAATCTCTATGTGACGCTGGAGCCGTGCCCGATGTGCAGCGGCGCGATTATCAATGCGCGGATCGACAGAGTGATCTTCGGCGCATATGACGAAAAGGCTGGCGCGGTCTGTTCCGTGCAGGAGATGTTCACGCTGCCGTATAACCACAAACCGCGTGTGACGGGAGGACTGCTGGAGGAACCCTGTGCCCGTATTTTGCAGGAATTTTTTATGCATCTTCGGGACAAATCATAGAATGATTCGTTTCTGAGGCGATAATTTGTACAAAATGCTGTATTTGGATAGAGAAATCCCGCAGCGGATAATAGAAAACGTCGAATTTCTTTTCTTTGCTTGCATTTCTTTGCCGACTGTGATATAATAATAATGTATCATAGTAGGGTAGTATGCAGTCATGTCATTAGGGGGACATGATCTCATCCCACCAAGGAAAGGACTGTATGTTATGGCAACGATTCTTGTAACCGGCGGCTGCGGACTGATCGGCGATCATGTCTGCTCCGGTCTGTTGAAAAAAGGCAATACCGTTATCGCAGTAGACAAAAAAGAATCTGACTACAATACCGGAAAGGATAACTATTGTTTCCGGGAGGCTGCCCCGTCTGATCAGGGGAGATACAGCGAGATTTTTGATGAATTTGAGATCGAATATGTGGTGCATCTTGCGTGTACCGTTGACAATGACTTCGGTCCGGTGGTCGAAAAGGCACAGTTCGACGAATGCGCTGCATGCGACAAATTTCTCTACAAGCTCGCAATTTCCAAAAATGTGCAGAAGTTTATTCTCCTGAGCTCGACGCAGGTCTATAAGCAGCCGGATTCGCGCGAGCCGGTCCGTGAGGATGAGCCGGTCAAGCCTGTGACGAATTACGGCAAGCTCAAGGCGAATGAGGAAGCCGCTTTTGCAAACGATGTCCGCAAGACCAAGAACATGATCTGCTGCGTCGCGCGCGTGCCTATGGTTTATTCGCTGCATTTCACCGAGAATCTGATGTCGCGCATCCGCGACCCGAAGGATAAGTCGATTTTCGTGTTCCGCACCGGCGAATACGGCTACCATATGTGCTGCATCCATAATATCTCCGATTTCATCATCGGATTCCTGCGGCAGGCAGACAACGCAAATTATACCGGCGTCTATAATGTCGCGGATTCCTCGCTCGTTATGGCATCTGAGATCGTTACATTCATGAAGGAGAATCACCGCCTCGGTCCGGTTCTGCAAAAGACGAGCCTTTCGGGCGGTCTGAAGCTCAAAATCTTCGGTGATCCCGAGCAGAAAACGAATTACCGCTGGCTCGATGTCACCACAATCGACAAGAACTTTATGTTTGATACGACAAGGCATCACGTATCTGCCCGTTCCGCTGGAACATAAAGAATACGAAATAATCTGGGTTTGCATACAGGCAAGCGACGGTGAACAAGCCGCCGCTTGTTCTGTTGTATTCATAAACTTTATATTTCAAAACGAAAGGAATATCAGCCAATGATTCAGCCGATTCTTGACCGTGATTTTGTCCCGGCGGTATATTTCAACCGCGATTTCCTCGCAAAGGCAACGAGACCGTTTTCGATTGCCGTGGAGCGCGAGGACGGACTCGTTTACCGCCGCGATACGAAGCTCGGCGACAACAAAGAGGAAAACTGCCGCTATGCAGAACGTCTGATCAAGACGATCCTCTGGTGCGCCGGCGGCTGGAAGGTCATGCTGGCAGGCGATCACGATGTATATGAATACATCCGTGACGCATATACGAAAGAGGGACTGCGTGCCTTCGATGTCGATTTCTGGAGCACGACCTATGAGCGTGATTTCGAGGTTGAGGAGCGCGATTTTGCCGATATGCCGCAGAATCATGTGCGCCCGCTGTCAATCGGCAGAAATCTGGACGGCTGCCGCGTCGGCTTTGATGCAGGCGGATCGGATATGAAGGTCGCTGCGGTCGTCAACGGCGAGACCGTCTGGGCAGAGGAGATTGTCTGGCTGCCGAAGCTCGCAGAGGATATTTCCTATCATCACGAGCATATCAAGAACGCGATCCTGAAAGCCGCAGAGCATATGCCGAGCTTTGACGCAGTCGGCGTCAGCACCGCAGGCGTGCTGGTCGCAAACCGCGCAATGGTTTCGCATCTGTTCCTGAAAGTCCCGAAGGATACGCAGGGCGAAGCGTGCAAGAATGTCTATGTCGATGTACTCGAGGAGCTCGGCGTTCCGTATGCCGTTGCAAATGACGGCGACGTCGCGGCACTGGCAGCCTCTATGGCAATGGATGTCAACGGCGTGCTCGGCATCGCTATGGGAACCTCCGAGGCGGGCGGCTACGTCGATATCAATGGCAATGTCACCGGCTGGCACAATGAGCTTGCATTCGTTCCGGTTGACTACAATCCGGATTCTCCGGTTGATGAGTGGTCGGGCGACTACGGCTGCGGCGTCAAGTATTTCTCGCAGGATGCGGTCATCCGTCTGGCACCGAAGGCAGGCATTGCGCTTGATGAGAGCCTGACGCTTGCGGAAAAGCTCAAGGCGGTGCAGAAGGTGCTGGAGGAAGGCCATGAGGGCGCGAAGGATATCTTCCGCACGATCGGTACGTATTTTGGCTATGCAATCGCAAATTATGCGGATTTCTATGATATCCGGTATCTCCAGATCAGCGGCAGAGTGACCTCGGGCCTCGGCGGCGATCTGATCATTGAGAAGGCAAAGGAAGTGCTCGAAAAGGAATTTCCGGCGCTTTATAAGCAGATTCAGTTCATCCTGCCCGATGAAATGGACAGAAGAGTGGGTCAGGCAGTCGCAGCGGCTTCGCTTCCGGCGACGAAATAAGCGGATACGGCTGCATCATTTCTCGCGGCTCGCTCATTACGATATGTATAGAAAGGCAATGAAATATGATCTTAAAAAATCTGCTCCTTGAGGGCAAGCTGACCGACATCACGATTGAAAACGGTACGATTACCGCAATCGCACCGGCATCCGCACAGACCGCAGGTGAAGACTGCACAGGTCTTTCCGTGATTCCGGGTCTGGTCGATATGCACTCGCACGGCTGCGTCGGCAAGGATACCATGGACGGCGAATTCGAGGAAATGTGCGCATTTCTTGCGAAAAACGGTACGACCTCGTGGCTGCCGACAACCATGACGCAGAGCTATGAGGCAATCAAAAAAGTCACCGAGGGCAATATCAATGTCCCCGGAACCCGCATCCTCGGCTTCCATATGGAAGGCCCGTACATCAATGCAGCAAAGAAGGGCGCGCAGAACGGCAAGTTCATCCGCAACCCCGATCTCGCGGAATTCAAGTCGCTCAAGGGTATGCGCGTCGTCACGATTGCGCCGGAGCTCGAGGGCAGCATGGAGTTCATCAAGGAATGCGGCGCGCTGGTCTGCATCGGTCATACGGATGCGGATTATGATACCTGCATCAAGGCGATTGAGGCAGGCGCAAACTGCCTGACACATACCTTCAACGCAATGCCCGGCATTCACCACAGAAATCCGGGACCGATTCCGGCAGCGCTTGCAAAGAATATCTACGTGCAGGCGATCACCGACGGTCTGCATCTGCATCCGGCAATCGTCATGATGCTCTACAAGATGTTCGGACCGGAGCGCATGGTTATCATCAGCGATTCGATGCGTGCGACGGGTCTCGGCGACGGCATGTATGAGTTCGGCGGTCAGGATATTGAGGTCAAGAACGGTGTTGCGCGCACTATGGACGGCGCAATCGCAGGCTCGACCTCGACGCTCTGGCGCTGTGTCAAGCAGGCGACGAGCTTCGGTATTCCGTTTGCGGATGCTGTCCGAATGGCAACCAGAACGCCGGCGGATATGATCGGCGCGGACAAAAAGGGCAGAATCGAAGTCGGCGCGGATGCTGACCTGATTCTGCTTGACAAGGACTGCGAGATCGCAAAGGTCATGATCGCAGGCGAATTCTTTGCGTAAAAAGGTGTCTCCGACGGATTTATAATGAGGCTCCGCCCCAAACTCCGCCAATGGGACGTTGTCCC
>CAMHUJ010000253.1 GCA_946188175.1 uncultured Ruminococcus sp. | reverse complement strand
CGAAGTGGTGGTAGTAGTTGTTGTGGTCGGCTTCGTTGAAGAAGTCGTTGTGGTGGTTGTAGTAGTGGTCGGCTTCGTTGTCGATGTTGTAGTAGTTGTAGTTACCTTTGTCGTGGATGTGGTAGTTGTAGTCGCCTTTGTTGTAGATGTGGTGGTTGTAGTTGCCTTTGTTGTAGATGTGGTGGTTGTAGTTGCCTTTGTTGTAGACGTCGTGGTTGTTGTTGCCTTTGTTGTGGATGTGGTAGTCGTGGTTGTTGTACCCTTCTTCGGGATCACTCTGGTCTCCGTTATCTTGCAGCGTTTGCAGGAATGTGTCTCCTCGCCCTCTGCGTTGGCAGTTGCTTCCTTGGAGACTGTCCATTCGCTCCAGTCATGACCGAGCGCCTTGACCTTGATATCTGCTTCCGTCAGCAGCTTTTTGCCGTCCTTGTCGGCGCTGTACTGTCCGCAGTTTGTGCACTTCCAGTATTCAGTTCTGCCTTCGTCGGTGCAGGTCGCTGCCTTGGCATTGTAGTGAATCCAGTCGTGTCCGGTTTTCGGAGTGATTGCCGTCTTGGTATCCAGCGGTGTCTTTCCGTCCTTATCAGCAAAGCGTTCACCGCAGAGGCTGCACTCCCAATGCTCCGTCAAACCGTCCTCGGTGCAGGAGACTGCCTTTTCATCCTTGTGGACGAGCTTATGCGTAAGCGTCGGAACGATCATATCCGCATCGTTCATCGCCTTGGATGCCTTTGCATCTGCAAAACGTGCGCCGCAATGCTCGCATTCCCAGTATTCCACGGTACCGCTCTGCTTGCAGGTTGCAGCCTTTGCATCGTGCTTCACGAGAGAATGTGCATCTGCCTTGACCTCAAAGAGCTCCTCGCCGATGTGACCGCAGTCGCAGGAAAGATGATACTTGCATCCCTTGTCGCAGGTGCCGGAAGCATATGTCTCATCCGAAACGACCTTGTTGACATCCTTATGCTGCGGCTCAATGCGCAGGAAAGCAGAGGTTTCCGGTAATTCGCTTTCGGTGATCTTTGTCATCCCGTCTGCCTTCTTGCCGTTGCTGATTGTGACGTCATGCACCTTGCCGGACAGATCAAGTGTATCCTTTTTCACATACAAGCTGCCGCTCGTATAGCCGTCATATTCCTTCGGCTGATAGTCGATTGTGCCGTTGGTATATTTGACCGTGCCTTTCAGCGGACGCAGACCAATACCGGAGCCCGTCATTTTCAGCGTACCCGTGCCGTTTAAGTAGATATCACCGTTCTCGCTGACAAGCATACTATCGTCACTCTGAATTGTCAGATCGCCGTTGCCGGTAACAGTCAGGTTCTTCTTTCCGTAAACCGGATGATTCATAACAGTCGGATTCTGAAGCGTGTTTTTACCGATCAGCTCCAGCGTCAGATCATCCTCTGCGGCAATCATGCCGTTTTCGGTGTAGGCGTAGGCAGTGCCGGCTGCGACCGTGTTTACAATCGTGCCTGTATCGTTCAGCGTGAAGTTTTTGAGTGTCAGTGTCTTGGTTTCCGGATCATAATGCCAGCCGTCCGCATTGAGATCGCCGGGATTCTGATCGGTCACCGGAATGCGTCCGACCGTAACGCCGTAGCCTTCCTTGGCTGCGCGGAATTTTGCAGTATAGACCTTGCCGCCGATGCCCTTCTTATAATAGAGCGTGTATTCGGTATCGGGGGTCAGACCGGTGATGCAGTCCGCCTTGGTATAATGTGCGTTATCGACAGAGATCTGCATATCCTTGAGATTCTTGCCGTCAGCATCTGTGAAGAATGCATAGACGCGGTTCGCGCCGGGATGAATCTCAATGCTGTCCGCGGAGACAGTCTGAACGGTATAGCTTTCGCCTGTCTTGAAATCGGAGCCGGAAACGGATTTGCCGTCCTTGTCAATGATGCCTGCTACGAACGTATCCTCCGGAACCGGAATGATGTCGAGCGAGCCCTTGTAGGCATATTCAGCCTCGGAAGCGGTCTTGCCGTCCGGTGTCTGGACCGTGATCGTTACCTTGACCGGTTCCTTTTCGGTGACAGGGGGCTGCTCCGGAATATCGGATGCCTTTTCATAGATTTTGTAAATGGAATTTCTCCGGTGATCCTCATACTCGGGATAGCCGTCACCGTTTGCATCGTAAACGACATCGTATAGCAGGACGAGATCGTCACTCCAGTTGAAGCTCGCAGCCTTGATCGGTGTCAATGTGCCTTTTTCCGCATCATAGCTGAAGTATTCCTTCCAGTTTTTCCCGTTGTTCGTGTCAAAGCCCTTGTAGATGATCGACACGACAGGATTGCTGCAATTCAGAAGCTCCTTTATGACGACCGGTTCGCCGACAACGAAATCATAGCTGTTCAGCGAGTATTCCGGCAGAACAGTCAGTGCCTCACCGGCGCTGATATGGATGCTGTCCGGCAGTTCGATTGTCAATACCGTCTTGCTTCCGGGCTTGACGGTGCTTTCCTTGCCGTTGATCACGAACTTGACTTCTTCTGCGAATTCATCTCCCATCCATTTCAGCTCATAGGGAATCGTGATTATTGCAGTCAGACCTGTCTGGACACCCTGGATGAAATGATTGATCTGATGCAGACTGTCATTCCGGTAGCCGTATGCGGATGCAATTTTATCTGCATTGGCGTCATAAATCGGAGCGATTTCAAACTCGAAGCCCGCATCGTAGCCGTTCGTGCTGAGCTTGACGCTCTCCAGCCACTTGCGGAAGTTGTCGCCCTCCTTGACCTCGGTCGGGAAGTCCAGCGTAACGGTATCCACAATCTTTGCTTCGTGGTCGGTCTGCGCCGGATACATGTACCAGAAGCCGAATACATCATCCTCTGCAATGCCGTGATGATCCAGTGAATCTGCTGTTCCGCTCTTGACCTCTGTTTCGCCGTTCGGCAGCTCAACCGTCATGTCATAAGTCGAATAATACTTTGCAACATGCCCTTCCTTCGGCTTGACAAATACCCTGACATAGTAGGGCTGATAGTATTCCGCGACTGCATCCTCCGGGATTTCCTTCTCGAAATAATTGACATAATCATCATAATACCACTTGACATCCGTGATTTCGTAAGGTGCATCATCGAGAACCTTCGGCGAGGTACGGTCAAACTTCTGACCGATGACCGGCGGCTTGATGCCGCTGATCTCAAAGTGATCGAAGTCGTCAATGATCGTGACCTTCAGCGAGATATCCTCATTCTTCAAGCCCTTGAAGGTGATCGTTGTTTCACCGGCTTCTCCGCCGAACCAAAGTCTGCCCTTTTCATCAAGCGTTGCGACCTTCGGATTTGTACTGACGGCCTCTGCAATACCCCATGTACCGATAGACGCTTTTTTCGGAAGCAGCGAGAAGCAGAAAAATCCGTCCGTTTTCTCTCCGCTCCTGATCTCAGACATGTTATAGGTCACTTCATCGCTGACCCATCGCTTGATTTCCTTTGCCTCAACCTCGTAGCTGAACGGCTCGCTCTTTGCGTAGATCGCATCCCGGAAGACCTTGCCGCCCTTGCTTGTGATGATATTGACACTGAACCAGCCTTCATGTGCAGCGATGCTTTCCCACTGCTGCGTATCGTTCGCATCGTAATCAAAGAAATCCTGCGGATATTTCAAGGTCGGGAGATCAGCCGGATCGCTTACATTCAGATTCTCAAATTCCTTTTCGCCCTTGGGGGTAAAGAATCTGAGATAGCTGACTGTTTCACCCTCAGAGAGATTCTTGAGCCCGGTGACGGCAAGCGTTGCCGGATGCTCATAGGTTGCGTAGTCCATGCCTTCATCGAGCTTTACCTCGAGCTTCGGCTGGATATCCTCGTGGCCGTCAACGACCTTGACCGTGTGCGACCAGAATGTCTGCTTCTGGTCAAATGCCATATCCCACTTGGTATTCAGCACGACCGCTTTGACGGCGATGTACTTGCCTGCCATTTCCTGCGGGATGTAGCAGGTATCCGTGCCGGTTGCATAGCGCTTGTTGTTTGCCATGGTGAGATTCTGATTCTGCTTCTTCTTGAGTGTATCCTTTTCGGTCAGCTCTGCAGAATACATGTGAATCTGCTTGTCGGTCCATTTCCAGTCGCCTTCGCGCTTCGGCA
>CAMHUJ010000252.1 GCA_946188175.1 uncultured Ruminococcus sp. | reverse complement strand
ATATGGACATTGATCAGGAATATGTTTTGTATTTCCGTGCAGGTCAGCTGCGGTTTATCTCCAATGAGGAGATTCCGTGGACGCTCGACGGCGAATACGGCGGTGCATCCTGCGATACGGAAATCGGGATCTGCAACCGCGCAATTACCTTCTGGGTCAGCGATGATGCGCCTTATAACGATGATGAGATCAAGCGGCTCTTTACACTGGATCAAATGGAGGCTCCTCATTTCGATAAGGAGGAATGAACGCCGCACAGACGGCATTCATCAACATCATGCGATTATTTCTCATTGATTATGAAAATGTCAATTCGGCAGGGCTGCACGGCATCGGTCAGGCAACTGCCGAGGACAGGATTATCCTGTTCTACAGCCATGCAGCAAATACCCTTTCGTTCGAGATTATGGACGAAATGATGGACGCGGAAATCCTGCCGGAGCGCGTCTGTCTCGAGCAGACCGGAAAGAATGCGCTGGATTTTCAACTCGTGACCTTTCTCGGTTACCTGATCGCCAAGGAGAAGGCGGATGAATATTACATCATCAGCCGCGATGCCGGCTATCAGTCCGCAATCACATTCTGCCAGCAGTATTTCGGCGTCAAGGTGCATCTCCGTCCTTCCATGAAGGCGGCACTCGGCAGCAAAAAGCAGCCCGCCAAAATCCAGCCGGAACAGCCGGTGCAGCTGATGCAGGATGTCCGCAAAGCTGCAAAGAAAACCGCAAAGCTCCAGCCTGTTGCCAAAAAGGTGAAGGATGTCCGTGTGCAGCAGCCCAAAAAGGGCAAGCGCGCCGCCGTCAGCCTGCGCAAAAAGGCGACCGTCATTCAGGTGCAGCCCGCACAGAGCGCGCCCGCTGCGCTGCCGAAGGAGGAGCGTATCCCTGTTGACCTCGAAATGGTGCTCTCGCTCGTGCATCCGACGGTCAATGTCGATGTGGCAACCGAGATTCTGCACTGCTTGCAGGACAGCCACAGCAAGACCGAATTCCATAATGCACTCCAGCAGCATTTCGACAATGACAATGCAAAGCTCTATTATCACAGCATGAAGCCCTGCTTTGTCACCTTTGCAGAATAACAATACCGGAGCCGTGTTCAGTCCGCACGGCTCCGGCTTTTTTATAGTATCGCTGCGAGATATAGAATGGGGACGCTGTCCCAAAGCCTCTGCAAAAGGATACTATCCTTTGGAATCCTTATTTTATGATTTGGATGATTCATTGTTTATTCAGATGCGAATTGAGAATTTGATGAGCGGCAGTCAATATGAGAACAGACATGTTCGGCGTGAGTATCGTCTGTACGGAAGAAAATTGCGGCGGCAAGCGGGACGGCGAGGCTGAATCCGAGCGCGGTCAGCAGGAAGGCAGGGGAGAGCAGTACCGTCGAAAAGACCGTCCGCAGCGCGGGAATCAGCAACGCGGCCGCTGTGACCGCGGCAGAGAACAGCACCGCGAGGAGCAGCTTGCCGTTTGAGAAATACGGAACCGAAAACAGCGTGCCGTCCTCGCGCTTGCATTCAAAGACATGGAGCAGCTGCGAGAAAATCAGCGTTACCAGTGCGCCGGTGCGTGCGGCATCGAGACTGCCTGTCATGCGCAGGACCGTCGTGAATGAGCCGAGCGTCGAGAGCGCGATGAATATGCCGCGGAAGACAATCCGCGAGAGCAGTCCGCCTGCAAAAAAGCTGTCGTCCGCATGACGCGGCGGCTGCGACATCAGGTCGGGCGCGGGCGGTTCCAGTCCGAGCGCGATTGCGGGCAAGCCGTCGGTCATGAGGTTTACCAGCAGAATCTGCGTCGGGAGCAGCACAATCGGCAGACCCATGAGAATGCCGGTGAACATCGTCAGTACCTCGCCGATGTTGCATGCGAGCAGATAACGCACGAATTTGCGTATATTTGCATAGACCGTCCGCCCCTGCTCCACGGCGGCGACCATGGTATCAAAGCGGTCGTCGAGCAGAATGACATCCGCTGCCTGACGGGTGACGTCGGTGCCGTTTTTGCCCATTGCAACGCCGATGTCCGCTTCCTTGACCGCGGGCGCGTCATTGACGCCGTCGCCGGTCATTGCCGTAACGAGCTGCTTTGCGCGGCAGGCACGCACCAGACGCAGCTTATGCGCAGGCGTTACGCGCGCAAATACGCTGATTTTGCAGATGCGGTCGGCGAGCTCTGCATCGGAAAGGCTGTCGAGCTCTGCGCCGGTCATGGCGGCGTCTGCATGCGGGATGCCCGCTTTTTTCGCAATCGCCGATGCCGTTTTGATATGGTCACCGGTCAGCATGATCACGCGGATGCCTGCGCGGGTACATGCGGCGATTGCCTGCTTTGCCTGTTCGCGCGGCGGATCGAGCATGCCCATAAACCCGAGGAATACCATGGAATCCGGTTCATCCGGTCCGGCAGCGGATTTCTCCGCGAATGCAAGGACGCGCAGCGCATCCTCTGCCATGCGGTCTGCGGCACAGGCCAGCTCTGCACGCTTCTGCGCGGTCAATGGCAGATCGCTGCCGTGGGAACGGTAATAGGCGCAGCGCTTCAGTATGACATCTGCGGCGCCTTTTTTCAGCGCGAGTGCGCCGGATTCTGTCTGATAAAACACCGTCATTGCGCGCGTTTCGCTCTCGAACGGAATCTCCGAGATCATGCGGCAGCGCGAAAATGCATCGGCGGTGATGCTGCATTTCGCGGCGGCGATCAGCAGCGCGGCTTCCGTCGGATCGCCGGAGACCTGCCACTCGGAATCTGACGGTTTTGCGTAGATTTCCGCGTGATTGCACAACACCGCACAGCGCACCAGCGGCATCAGTGCGTTCAGCATATGGCGGCTGCACGGGCTGCCGTTTTGCATCAGGCTGCCGTTTCGCGCCCAGCCTGTTCCGGTGACGCTGAACTGTGCATCCGCTGTGACAATTTGCTGCACGGTCATTTTGTTTTCGGTGATTGTGCCGGTTTTGTCCGTGCAGATCACTGCCGCACAGCCGAGCGTCTCGACCGCATGCAGCCGGTTGACCAGCGCATTCTGTTTCAGCATCCGGCGGACTGCAAGCGCCAGCGCGATTGTCACGGTCGCAGGCAGTCCCTCCGGAATCGCGGCAATCGCAATCGTGATGCCGGTCATGAGCATCTCGAAAAACGGCTCTCCGCGCAGCATTCCGGCGGCAAAGACCATGACGCAGACAATCAGGCAGATGATGCTGACCGTTCTGCCAAGCTCGCCGAGCCGCTTTTGCAGCGGTGTTTCGCTTTCCGTGATGTCGCCGAGCATCTGCGAAATCTGTCCCATTTGCGTCGATTTTCCGGTCGCAATGACCTCTGCTTCGGCGGTGCCGCGGAGTACGGAGGTTCCGGCATAGAGAATATCCGCCCTGCCGATTGTATTATCTGTCGGGGGATCGGATGCCGTGTGCGCATGCTTCTGTACCGCTGCCGATTCGCCGGTCAGGATCGACTCCTCCGCTGACAGCTGCGCAGCAGACAGTATCACCGCATCCGCAGGGACGCGGTCGCCGGATTCGGTTACGATCACATCGCCCGGTACAAGCTGCTCTGCCGGAATCGTCGTAAGTACGCCGTTTCTTCGTACCTGCGCGGTCGGCGCGGTCATACTGCGGAGCGCAAGCAGCGTCTGCTCTGTGCGGTATTCCTGCACAAATCCCAGCAGCGCATTCAGTACGACAATCACCGCAATCGTCACGGCGTCCGCATACGCGCCGAGCACCCATGAGACCGCCGCTGCCGCCAGCAGGATCATTACCATAAAATCACGGAACTGCGAGAAAAATATTCGCAGCGGATGCGCTTTTGCAGGCGCCTCCAGTGTATTCAGTCCGTATTCCGCCTGCCGCGTTTTGACCTGTTCGTCTGTCAGTCCATGCATATCCGCACGCTCCTTCCATGTCAGAGAATATGCGGAAACTGCAAGAAAAATGCGCCCCTCCCGAAGGAGAGGCGCATTGAACCGTCCGGTTCAGCGGGGTTCGCAGATCAGCTTCATGGCTGTACGTTCCTCGCCGTCAATTTCGATACTCGCAAAGGCAGGGATGCAAACGAGATCAATGCCGATCGGAGCGAGATAGCCGCGGGCGATTGCAATCGACTTGAT
>CAMHUJ010000251.1 GCA_946188175.1 uncultured Ruminococcus sp. | reverse complement strand
GAATCGGCATGCCCGAATCCATGATTCAGGAGGCAAAGCTCCAGTATCAGAATACCGAACATGACGAGAACGGCATGAGCATCAACGGCACGTATTTCACCTACGATGTCTGGGCGGATATGGTCGAAATCTATGAGGACGATATCTGGACTGAGGTCGGCAAGCAGTTCGGCATCTCCGGCGAGGAGATCAAAAATGCCTCCGCCGCAGCCGCCCCCGCACAGACCTCCGCTGCCGATACACCGGCACAGACACCCGCACAGCCCGAAAAGCCTGCGGTCTCCGTCGAGCCCTCCAAGCCCTTTGTCAATATGACGCTCGATGAAAAAAAGGAATATGTCGCAAGCCTGCCCGAGGAGGAGCGCGCCGGCTTCATCGCCGGTCTCTCCACGACCGAGCGCAACAGCATCATCAAGCAAATGGACACCGGCAGTCAGGCGAATATTGCAAGCGGCTTCATTGAACTCGGCGAACAGCTCGGCATGCATATCTCCGTCGATCAGCTCGACGGCAGCGGCATCAATTATTCCGTCCGGAACAGCGAAGGTACGCTGATCGACGTTTCCAGCGTCGGTACTTCGGTCGATGATACCGGCTGGAATACTACTGTCCCCGTGCTCGGCGGCTCCGCCATGATTCTCGGCGCAGTCGGCGGTCTGATTCTCGCTGTGCGCAAACAGCGCAGAGAGGAGCATGACGCATGAGGAAAATCTACAGAACTATCACGGCGGCGCTGCTCGGTCTCCTCGCATCCGCTGCCCTGCTGACGGCACCTGTCTCCGCCGAACATGCCACTGCGGACGACGTCTTTGAAACAATGCGCGAAGTCGGTCTGCCGGATGGCTATATCCAGATGGTGCATAACAATTTTGAGAGAGACGAAAAAAACCATGATGAAAACGGCATGACCATGAACGGAAAATACCGCAGCTATGACGAATGGATTACGGTCATCCGCGAAAAGGGCGCCGTGCATATCTATGAGGCAACTGCGAATACAATGGGAATTGACGTTGAAACCCTCATCCTCATGTGCGGCGAGCCGGAGGCGCTGGAAGACTATGTGCCGTCCGTGACGCCGGAGAAGCCCTTTGCAGAAATGACACTCGAGGAAAAACGCGCATTCGTGGACAGTCTGCCCGAGGAGGAGCGTGCCAAATTTATCGCCAGTCTTTCTCCCGAGGAGCGCAACAGTATCTTAAAACAGCTCGAGCCGGAGCAGAAGGAGGAGATCGTCGGCGGTCTTATCGAACTCGGCGAGGAAATGGGCATGCATATCTCTGTTGATGATGCCGATGCATTCCGTTTCAGCGTCCGCGACGACAGCGGCAGACTGATCGACGCGACCGGCTTCGGTCTTTCCGTGGATGCGACCGGCTGGGATACGACCGTTCCGGTGCTCGCAGGCTCCGGCATGATTCTGCTGTCCGTCGGCGGATTGCTGCTGCTCACCCGCAGAACCGGAAAACAGGAGGACAAACAGCATGGCTGAACAAACCGAAAAGAAGCGCGGCAGCAAAGCGATCCTCATTCTGACGCCGTTTCTGCTGCTGCTGCTCACCGGCGGTATTCTGATTCTCTGCTATTCCCTCGCGCCGACACACCGCTTGCAGAAATATCTGAATATCGCATTTATGGATAATCTCAAGACGACCGCACAGACCGACGGTCTGCATATCATCGAAAATGACATCAGCACGAATGATACACCGTCGGAGACCTTCGACAAGGGCGAGATCATCTATCCGACCTTCGGCGAGCAGTATGCCATGCTGCAAATCGAATCGGCAGATATCTATGTCAGCGTCTATTACGGCGTCAATGCGGAGCTGCTGGACCGCGGCGCATGCCAGTCCACACAGTCTGCGATCATCGGCGAAAATCCCGGCAATACCGTCATTGATGCGCATGTCACGACCTTCTTCTCCGATCTCGGCAAGGTGAAGGTCGGCGATACGGTCAAGCTCTATACCAAATACGGCAGATTCGTCTACAAGGTCACCGAGCAGATCGAATTCAGCAAGGAGGACAAGCGCTATCTGACCGTACCGAAGGAGGGCGAATATCTGACGCTCTATACCTGCAAGCCGCAGGTACTCGGCAGCCCTGATCAGCGCGTCGGTGTCCGCTGCGAGCCGGTCGAAAAACAGTTCTATGCGCAGAGCAAACAGGAAGGAGGCACACAATGAGCAAAGCCTCAACCTATATTGCAAGTGTGATTTTCTCGCTGCTGCTGATCTTTCTGATGATCGGCGCGGCACTGGCAGGCGTCCTGCGCTTCTGCGCGCTCGATACGCAGACCGCGCTCTCAATCGTGGATTCGCAGAATCTTCCGGCGCGCGTACATGCCGCACTCGAAACAAATGCAAAGCAGCAGGAAAGTACGACCGGCATCCCCTATGATGTCTATGCGGAGGCGATCACCGAGGAACAGCTCGCGCCGATCATCCGCGATACCGTCACGAACGGCTTTGCCTATCTCCGCGGCGATACCGCAAGCCTCGGCGTTCAGCCCGATTTTTCTGCGCTGGAAGCGAAAATCCGCGAATTCTTTCTCTCCTATGCAGAAAAGAACGGCATCAAGCAGAACGAAACCTTTGAGGAAGCCGTCCGCTCGACGACCGATGCGGCAGAGGCAAATATCCTCGCTGCCTGCGATGTCTTCCGGTTCGGCTCGCTCAATGATGCAGGCGTTATCAAGCAGGCAAAGATCTATGTCCCGTGGGCAGGCGTTGCGGCGCTTGCACTGATCGCTGCGGTGATCATCTTCGCCGGTATCCTGTTCCTCATCAACGTGCATGAGCACGGCAACGGCTTCTACTGGGTCGGCACGGCTGCGCTGATCGCGGCGATTCTGCTGCTGATCCCGTCCGTCTGGCTGTATCAGGCGCGCTGGTTCGACCGCTTCGCCGTCAAGACCGACCAGACCTTCGCCGCAGTCACCGGCTTCCTCTATACGAATACAAAGGCTGTCATTCTGACAGCAATCGGCGGCATCATTGCTGCATTTGTCATGTATCTGATCTTCGGACTGTTCCGCCTCCGCCGACATAAGCGCGAGGTCGTCCGCAAGGCAAAGCACTGACAGGGACCGGAGGCACCGATCTGTCTCCGGTTTTTCACGGAACATCATCAAAATTCATGTCAATCATCACAATCATCGCAATCATCCGTCAGCATCACCGATCATAATATCACGACATAGATACGGAGTCATATGGTATGAGAAAGGCAATCAAGATGAAATACATTATTGCGGGTATCCTGCTTGCTGTGATCGCAGGCATCGTCGTATTCCTTGCCGTACATGCAAAATCGAACAAAAAACAAATGGGAAAGACAATCGGCGAAAGCATGCAGATTCTCTCTCAGCATTTTCAGGTGACGGAACGCGATCCCGCCGAATATGGACAAATCCGCATCTACGGGCTGATGAAATTCGATGTGAAGCAGTATGAAATCGGCGGCGTCGGCAATCTCTCCGTCATGACGACAAACATGGGCTTTATGCAGATGCTTTCGTTTGTGATTACGCCGTTTGAGAAGAATCTGCCGCTGCTCTCTATGGATTACATGTACTTCCCCGGCAGCCGAAAGACCTATACCGAGGTCTATGATCTCGTTGCCGATAAGGATGCGCCGGATTATCAGGCGGTACTGGAATCCATGAACGGGCTCTATGAGACCGGCAAGGCGCTTGCCGATCTGCCGCGCGGCGAGCTGCCGTGGTATGACAGTCTGCTGAACGTCAAGCTCTATAAGACCGGCTCCGCAAAGCAGGATGAGACGATTCACACGCTTTTCTGCGACGCAGTCAGCCGCTATGCGGACGCTGCCGATACGCTCGAGCCGCTCGGCGATGATGAGAAGGCGGTCAAGGCACAGCTCACGCAGCAGTACAGCGACGATCTGATCGAAAAGGGCGGCGTCTCGACCGATGTATTCAAAAAGGCGCTCGGTCCCGAGAAAACCAAGGATTTCTTCGACAAGGTATTCTTCGGCAACAGCGCGAAATAATTTGCAATCGAAAAGCCGTGATACAGCGTTCTGTAGCACGGCTTTCTGTTATTTGAAAGAATCATTTAAGGCAAGGGCTACTGCCATAAATCGCATTTC
>CAMHUJ010000250.1 GCA_946188175.1 uncultured Ruminococcus sp. | reverse complement strand
GTGACAGGAAGTGCATTATTCTTCGGGATCCTCGCTGTCAGCGCAGCAGGAATGAAGCTCGCATCATGGCGCAATGCGCAGAATGCACCGGATGCCGTGACTGCATCTGCCGCACAGTCCCCTGTCATTGTC
Organism: uncultured Ruminococcus sp.; assembly: GCA_946188175.1. Taxonomy (GTDB): domain Bacteria; phylum Bacillota; class Clostridia; order Oscillospirales; family Ruminococcaceae; genus Firm-04. The sequence goes on along the minus strand of CAMHUJ010000250.1, from coordinate 3,985 downwards.
CTCGATGCCGGACACGGCGAATCAACTGAAACATAGTCGCTGAGCACTGACTTCCGCCGAGATACTGTGCATCGAAACGGACGTATATACGTCAATTTGAGTACATTTCATCTTACAAAAAAGGCACATGATGCTGCTAACACAATGTGTTTCGCCAAGCGGTCTTATTTTTTATCGCTCGAAGCGATTTGACAACAAAAGAAATGTGATTTACGGTGGCTTGCGCCCACCTTCGCTTTTTCGTTTATCACACGCGATATCTCCAAAATCCGCAGAAAAGAATACGGAGTCGGAAACCGCGAAACGTTTCTACGGCAATGCAGCGGTCAAGGAATACATCTTCTGGCGCAGGTACTATCCCATGGTGTATACGCCGGCGCATGAGAGCTACCATGCCGGAGCAGAAAACCACCAAATGAGAGCGGTCCAACCGGACCGCTCAGTTATTTTATATACAAGAATAGCATTGCAAAACAGAATTCATGAGCCTTTTATGTCTTGGAATCGTCCGCAGTCATATTGGCACGTATTGTTACTCTGTTTTGACCTCCAAGGGTACAAGTAAACAAAGTCAAATCCCATTCTTCGTTTTGTCCGCTGAACATCTGCTCAGGCGCTGTCCCAGCGATTATTTCAATATAAGCAACAGAATAGGAATATCTATTATTATCTGCATCCGTAAATACGATCTGATCGCCGCTGCCAAGCGTACCGATCCTTCCAAAATGTGCAGGATAATTGTGTGCAGCAATCACCATGTCTCTTGTCTGCGCTGAACCGCTGACACAACACGGAGATTCCTTGAGCGCAGGATAACTCCAGTTGCTTCTGACCGGCAATTCCAAACCGAGTACAGGAATTAACAGATAGCCGCAATATGCCCTGCCGTCAATCACGATCTCAGCGGTTGTTTCCGCCGTTGTCACAGTCGTTTCATACGGTGCAAACAAATCCTCTGGGATCGTTGTCACTTTCGTCTGCACGGGTTCCTCTGTTTTCTCGGGCAGGTTCTGCTTGATTGCTGATACCGCCGTCTGTGCAAATGCACCTGCATTTCTGCCTTCCTGAATATTATGTACGCAGAGCGCCGCAGCAGAAATCAGCATCGCAAACCCAAGCAGAACCAAAAATTTACCGATATGACTCTTCATCTTTCTTCTTTCCGTTTTTCATTGAGATACCGGCTCCGATCAGAACCATTCCGCCGAGAGACAGCGGCAGCACCGGCCACCAGAGCTGTCCGGTCTGAATCAGCTTATCGGTCGTTGTTGTCGTGACAGGTGCAGTCGGAACCGTTGTCACAGTTGTCGTCTGTATGCTTACCGTGGTTGCTGTCGTTGTGACCTCCGTTGTCTCCTGATAGGAATTCCGGATCAGATACTGTCTGCTGTTATAGTCAATCATAACCTTGTAATTCACAGGGATCTCACGCTCAACGGCAACCCATTTTGATTCGTTACGCAGCGCTTCCCAGCGGTACTTCCACTCATTTTCTTCGCTCAGTGTCACGGTATCACGCAGAACGCCGTCCTCATACAGATCAATCGTCACATTCACCGGACGCTTCTGATTGGCATCGTCATCGTCCAACCAGACTTTTTTCACCATATACGCAACGCTTGAGCTGCTCAGGTTTTCCGCATAGAACTTCGGAAATGCATCATAACTGAACGAAGCATCGTTATCGTTAATCTCCAGCAAAAGCGTAGACGGGAAATAAACAATCTGATCAACCTGCATATAATTGCCGACTGCCAGATACAGTCCGTTATCCAGATTCTCAAATTTCAATTCACCGTTTTCATCCGTCCTGCCCTGGCTAAGCATTGGCAGTCCGGAAGCAATGACATACGATTCCAGTGTTTTGGCAGCCGTATCAACAACCTGCGCTGACAAATCGCCAAGATCCATACTGTAATTTGCAAGCTCCGGCACAAAATTGATCTTCGTTTCCTCGCGCGCTCCTATTTTGTAAAGCTTCCACTGCATTCCGCATAGTATTGTTTCGTCCTGTCTGCAAATCAATGTAATGGATTTCTCCTCTGCCGCAGCAGCCTGACTGAGAGAAAAAGGAAACATGCAGAACAGACCGGCGCTCAATAAAACAGCGAAAATATGTTTCATATGTTTTTTTATCATGATGAATCGCCCTCCTCCTTAGGTACATCAATATAGGACTTACATGAATAAACTGAGAAATACCGTTTGATCTTCGGCTTGCCTTTCCAAATCCAGTAAAGGAACAGAAGGAAAAGCAGCGGCACAATGATAAACGGCATTGCGCTGATATTCTCGATGAAAACAGCATCAGCCGGTATGCGGAGATTATGTGCTGTTTCATCTTCTGTCAGTGTATCGATGCGGTGTGCACGGACAAGCAGCCTATGCGTGTTGATTCCGTAGGGTGTACAGGTAAGCAGCGTCACAAGATCACGTTTCGGCTCAATCTGTATCTGCGATGCTTCATACGGGAGCACAACATTGATCTCCTCGACCTCATAGGTAAGAACTTCATCGAGTACAGAAATCGTGAAGCGATCATCCTCCGTAAGCTGATCAAGCGAGCTGAACAATTTTGCAGAAGGCAATCCGCTGTGTGCAGAAATTACGGCATGTGTGCCCGCACCGCCGATCGGGAGAGAACTGCCCTGCAAATGTCCGACTGCAATGTTCAATACCTCAGGACTTGTGCCGTGGTAAATCGGCAGATGTACATTAATCTTCGGAATGTCAATATATCCCATACTGCCTGTACCGGTAACGTCCAGAATCGAACTGTAGCCTGCAATTTCATCAGATTGCTTCATCGGATCCGGCAGTCTTCTGAGCGCTTCATTATAAGCATCAGCCCTTGCCAGGATTTTTTCTCTTGCGGAATGATCAAGTTTGCCGACCGATTGATCATACTGCTCAATCACTTTTGTCTGGGAACGTTCATTCCACCAGCTGCTGAAATACGGATACAGAATTGCTCCGATTCCGAACAGCATCACAAAAACGAAAAACAGTGTGATTGCAGCGTCAGCAGGTTTGACTTTTCGTTTCATTGTTTCTCTCCGAGCCGGTGCGGCTGATCAAAGGGATATATCCGTAACCAAACAACACCAAGAATGTTCTCATCCGAAACGCATCCGAACACGGAAGCACGGCTGTCGATTGACACGGAACGGTTATCTCCCATTACAAACCAACGGTTTTCCTTTACCGTATACGGGAATTCGATATCACATTCACCAAGTGCAAATTCACTTACATACGGTTCCGACAGTTTTTCTCCGTTCAGTATCACATGACCGGTTTCATCCATATCCACAACATCACCTGCAACAGCGATCACTCGCTTAAGCAGAATTTTCTTATTATAGTACATTGCGACAACATCACCGCGCTCAACATTGCAAAGTTTGTTACAGAGAACAATCTGCCCGTTTGACACCAATGGCTCCATGCTTGTGCCCGTCACACGAATGACCGGCAGAAGCAGCCACGAAAGCAGAACCGCAGCCGCAGCCGCCACGGCAACAGCAGCTGCCGTACTGCGTAAAGTCGCAGCAAACAGTCGTCTGTAACGCATCCGGTTTAAAACATGTCGGAATTGTTCAGCTGTCGGGATGTCATCCAAACAGTTGAATTTACACATCCTGTTTCTCCTTGGTGTCCGGTATGCCGTCTGACAGAACGATCACCTTCGCACGCAGCATATCATTCTCTGCTTTCAGTTCATCAATTTCTGTTCTGAGATAATAAAGCATCTCAATCAAATCTGCTTTTTTTGCTTTACGAAGTTCTTTTTCGGTCATAGTACTCTTCTCCCTCCGCAGAAAATATACTCCGTCCATACTATTATTTCTATTATACATCGAATCATTTGGCATGTCAATCAATCTCAAAAAATCTGTCAGATATTATAATTTACGGATATGTCATTCGTACAGAATGCCGTATATGCAACCTTTTTTTATTCAAAACCCCATCATTTTTATTA
>CAMHUJ010000249.1 GCA_946188175.1 uncultured Ruminococcus sp. | reverse complement strand
TCGGCAAGCGCAAGCCGTTTATTCTGGGCGGCAGCATCGCAGCCGTCTTTCTGATGCTGCTGGTTCCGTTTCTGGATAATGCATACTTCAAAAATCCGAAAACGTCTACTGAGATCATTTTCGTCTGTGTGCTCGGCTGCATTCTGGTTGCAATGGGCACCTACCGCAGTCCGGCGGTCGCTCTGATGCCGGATGTCACGCCCAAGCCGCTGCGCAGCAAAGCCAATGCGGTCATCAATCTAATGGGCGCGCTCGGCGGAATCATCTATCTGATCATTGCGAAGCTCATGTATCCCTCCTCTAAAACGCAGGATGCGGCGCATGTCGATTATCTGCCGCTGTTTCTGGTCGTGGCAGGCATTATGATCCTGTCGCTGATCGTGGTGATGTTCTTTGTCAATGAGGTGCAGTGGAATGCGGAGATGCTTGCCTACGAAAAGGCGCATCCGGAGGACACCCTCACAGTGGAGACTGCCGATCACAAAGAGGTGCTCCCGAAAGATGTGAAAAAAAGCCTGCTCTTTCTGCTTTTTTCCGTTGCACTCTGGTATATGGGCTACAATGCAATGGAAACATGGTTTACGACCTATGCCGATGCCGTGTGGAATATCGGGATCGGCGATGCTTCGCTCGGGCTGACAATCGCAACCGGCGGTGCAATTCTCTTTTTCATCCCGTCCGGTATTCTGGCGAGCAGGATCGGTCGCAAAAAGACAATCATGATCGGCATTCTGCTGCTCTCCGGCTGCTTTTTTGCCGTATTCGCCTACACCTGCGTGTATCATGAATTCCACAGCCTGCTGTACATCCTGTTCTTTCTGGTCGGCACGGCATGGGCGTTTATCAATGTCAATTCGCTGCCCATGGTGCTTGAAATGTGCAAGGGCTCGGAGGTAGGGCGTTTCACCGGCTTCTATTATACATTCAGCATGACGGCGCAGATTGTGACGCCGGTTTGTGCGGGCGCACTGCTGGAGCATGTCGGCTGCATGACACTGTTCCCGTATTGTGCGGTGTTTGCGCTGCTTTCGTTTGTGACGATGCTCTTTGTGAAGCACGGCGACACAAAGGTCGAAGCCAAGCGCGGACTGGAAGCATTTGAGGATATGGATTGATATATATAAAGGACGCAGACGGTTGTGCTGAAAACCGTCTGCGTTCTGCTGTTCTCTGAATATTGATTTTAATAAAAGAAATTGTTATAATAACTGTAAGGTTTCAGACTCCGATTCTGTCTTATAGAGTGAAAGGGGGCGTTCAGCATGAAAGACAGTGAGATCATTCACCGGCTTGAACAGCGCGATGAATCTGTGCTCAGCCGGATTTCCGATGCATACGGCAATCTCGGCAGGCAGATAGCCATGCGGATTCTCGGCAGCGAAGCGGATACCGATGAGTGCCTGAATGATGCGCTGCTGCGCATCTGGAACAGCATACCGCCTGCAAAGCCGCGGTATCTCAAGGCATATTATTCTGCGGTTGTGCGGAATACGGCATTGAACCGGCATACATATAACAATGCGGAAAAGCGCGGCGCAGCGGAGGTTTCTCTCGTGCTGGACGAGCTTTCCGAGGTACTGGCGGACGCACAGGATGTGGAGGCGCAGGCGGAAGCATCCATGCTCGGGGCATGCATCCGGCAGTTTCTGGACAAACAGAAAGCGGTCCGGCAGAAAATCTTTATGCAGCGGTATTTTTATATGATGACAGATTCGGAAATCGCGGCGGGGCTCGGCATGACAGTGAACAGCGTCACGGTGACGCTGCACCGGATGCGGCAGAAGCTGCGGGAACATCTGGAACAGGAGGGATACTTATGAAGCTGACGGAAATGCAGCTTTTGCAGGCAATCGGTCAGGCGGACGAAAAGCTGATCGAACGGACGGCGCCGAAGGAATCCGGCGATGCCGCGGGAAAGCCTTTGATCCGGATGCGCCGCAGAACGTTTGAAATACTGGCTGTCTGTGCGGCATTCTGCGTGTTTATCGGCGGCGGCCTGCTGATCCGGAGCTTGTATCAGAATAAAATGCAAGCGCCGTTTTCAGCCGCTTCGGATGATGAATCAGAAGCAAGGGATGTACTGGAGACATTTCTGAATGCCTGCAAGAACGGCGACCGTGAACAGATCATGGAGCTGTCTCTGATTGAAACTGTTTGCAGTATAATTGATGAGGACCCGGACAGTGCGAAAGAATGGGCTGCCGCATACCGCGACGCGCTTGCATCTGTCCGCAAGTATAAAATCGGTTCCTGTGAGGATATCACGGCGTATCTGAAAGAAAGCCGGCAAACCGAACAGGATCTATGCGAACTGTATGCCTACGGACTGAAGGAAAAAGGGAAATATGAAGAAGCAGAGAAGCTCCTCGGCGACAATCCTATGCTCGATTATTACGACCGTGCGGAAAAGGGCTATGCATTTCAGGCATGGCTTTCCGGTTCGCCGGCGGGAGACTGGGACCTGTTTGATCAGGACGGCTGTGTGATATCGGTTATCCTGTATGACGGCAGGTGGTATGTGCAGCCGGTTGAGTACTTGACTCCCAAAATGAGCGAAGCGAGCAAAGAAAAGCTGGCGCAGTACCGTGCGGCGGATCCGGAGTACCGCAAAAAACATCCGCAGCAGGAGGATGAACCGGCTCAGAACAAAGCGGAAGCGACAGCTGCGCTGGAGCAGTTCATGCAGGCATGTCAGAACGGCGACCGCGAGAAGATCAAGGCGTATTCTCTGGTGGAGCCGTTCGTCGGGGCAATGGTGGAATTATACGGCATAGATACGGCGGATACGGACAGGTGCGTCGAAACGTATCTTGAAGAGCTGGCGTCCGTCGAATCCTATCAGATCGGTGACTGTACGAATGAAACCGAAAAATTGCTCCGTGAAAGACAGCATGAGCAGGAGCGGGCAGAGCTCGATTGTTATATACTGCGCACGCGCGGACAGATGCAGGAAGCGAATACGCGTATGGAAGACGCGATGCTGGATTATTATAACCGGATTGATCAGATGTTTACCTTTACGGTGACGATGAACGGAGAGGGCACCGCGCCGGAGGATTACTTCAATGAGGCGGGCTATGCGCTCAAGGTCGTCCGGTATGACGGAAAATGGTATGCGCAGCCGGTGTCATATCAGTCGCAGAGCCTGCCGGATACGGACAGAGCAGCGCTGGAGCAGTACCGCGCACAGGATCCGGAGTATCCGAAGGACAAACTGGAGCAGGCGTGGCTGGATTATCAGCTCTCCCCGAATGAGAAGGATTCCTCGCCGGAAGCGGAGGCTGCAAGAGCTGCAATATGTGCGTTCTTTGAGGTCTGCAAGACCGGCGATGCGGATAGGATTCGGGAAAGCTGCCTTTATCATGAACTCCGGCAAATGTATTATCCAGATACAGAGCATATCGGCGAGGATGATACAATCATGCAGCTGGAAGGGCTGCTGCGGTATGAATTCGATACAGACATGTTTGACGGAAGCTCGGTGATCGAGGAGCAGCTCAGCCGCGCGGAAGTGTACCGGTGGTGTGATGCATATGCACTGGACAGCGCAGGCAGACCGGACGAAGCGGAAAAGCTGCTGGAATCGTATCCGCTGACTGAATTCTGGTCATCCGTCAGCAATCTGAAATCCGCTTATGTCAAGCTGTATACCTGCGCAAACGGACATGAGAGACAGTACGGCTTGCTGTTCACCACAGTCAAATATCAGGACGAATGGCGTGTTCTGCCGTTCACGATGAAGCGTCCCGATCCCGAAAAGGATGCGTTCGACCGGGTTCTGGAATATAAAAAGCAGCATCTTCCCGAAACGGATCTGTCCGAGCAGACAGCAGACTGACTCTTTTCGGCAGCCGCATTTCCTTTTTATGCGGTATCTCCGATGAATTGATAATGAGGGCTCTCGCACGCTTCGCTATGGAAACCCGTATCAAATATTGCCTGTCCCTTAAGGGGCAGGCAATATTTGCAATGAGAGTACAGAGAGATAGTATCTCTCTGTCGGGGGGGGTGAGGGCTGCGTCCCCACTATGAATTCGCCGAAGGCACCATATAAAAGCAGATACGGCTGCTTTGCTTTTTTTTGCTCTGCATATTGCAAAAATCCGGAAAATAGTGTATAATAAGAACGAATGCGGAA
>CAMHUJ010000248.1 GCA_946188175.1 uncultured Ruminococcus sp. | reverse complement strand
TCCGTCTGCGAAGCAGACACAACCATTGCGAATTGCGCATTGCGAATTGCGCATTAGACTAAAGAGTCCCCGACCGCGACGACAGCGCGGTATCCCGCAGAGGCGATGCGCCGCTCCATGCAGCCGCGGCAGTGTGCCGCTTCGTCGCCGAGGCAGACCTTGTTCTCGTAAAGATCATAGTGCTTCCGCACGGTCACAGGTGAGAGATTCGGCATCACAACATTGGCGCCCGCTCTGAGTGCCAGCTCCCTGCCCTCTGCGTGCAGCGAGGCAAATGCCGTTGTCGCGGGGATCAGTGCCTTCGGGAACATCAGCCGCAGCAGCGCCACAATGCGCAGACTGAAATGCAGCTCTCCCGGCGGCATCTCCGCAAAGGGTGTCTCCCTGTGCGTGATATAGGGTCCCACGCCGATCATCGCAGGGCAGAGCTCCTGCAAAAAGCGGATGTCCGAAAGCAGCGTTTCCGGCGTCTGATAGGGCGAGCCGATCATGAAGCCGCTGCCGACCTGATAGCCGATTGCTTTCAGATCAAAGAGACAGCGCTTGCGGTTTTCGAGCGACATGCTTTCGGGATGCAGCTTCCGGTAATGCTCCGGCGACGCAGTCTCATGCCGCAGCAGAAAGCGCCGCGCACCGGCATCATAATAGCGCTGATAGCTGTCGCGTGATTTCTCGCCGATTGAAAGCGTAATGCGGCAGTCGGGGTGCTGCATTGCGATTGCGGAGACCAGCGCACAGATTTTCTCATCGGTATAGTAAGGGTCCTCGCCGCCCTGTAAGACGAAGGTGCGGTAGCCGAGGGAGTAGCCCTCTTTGCAGCAGGCGAGGATTTGTTCATCGGTCAGACGGTAGCGCTCCGCACAGGGGTTGCCCGCGCGGATGCCGCAGTAATAGCAGTTGTTTTTGCAGTAGTTTGTGAATTCGATCAGTCCGCGCAGATAGACCGCATCGCCGTAATATCTGCGGCGCTCGGCGTCGGCAGCGGCAAAGAGTATATCTTCGGGCTGCGGCTCGGTCAGGAAGTTCAGCAGCTCCGCATCGGTCAGATCGTGTTCGGTTTGCAGTTTTGCAATCAGTTCAGGCAAAGGGTATGCTCCTCTCAATCCTTGTTTTCTCTGCGCCATGAGAACAGACATCTTGTGCCGCCCTGTTCATGGACGCGAATTTCAGCATAGTCGATGCGATCTTCGGCGCGCAGCTTTTCAAACATGACATGGAACGTCTGCTCCGTTTCGGTATATGTATCAAACCATTGTACCGGCTCCGGCGGATTGACGCTTGCACCGACACTGCCGGAATGCGGAAGCCATACAGGCTTCGGGTCATACCATTCCGCACGGAGACTGCCGTGCCAGCTTGCACCGTGCGCAGACATCAGCATATTCCGGTCAACATCCTCATTCGGTTCGGCGCTGTCGCTCGGTGTGAACATGGTCAGCCCGCCGCCGCTGTTTTTCAGAAACAGTCTGCCGCATTCGGGACATTGATAGATGCATTTTTTCAGCAAATCATAGATTTTATCGAATATATGATGCTGTTCTTCCTTGGTTTGTGATTTTCCGGCATCTTCAAGCAGCGTGTAAAATTCATTGAAATCCTGATCGGGCAGGATACGTGCCTTAAAGCGCAGTTCATCCGTATTGTCATGAAAGCGGTATCCGCATCTGCAAGTGAAATTCATCCGCTCACCCCACCCAGTAACGGTCGTCCTGCGGGATCAGATGCGAGAAATCGGATTCGGCGCCGCGCCAGCCCTGCGGCAGATAGCGCAGAAAATCCTCGTCGCCGGGGAACTGCGAATAGAATTCGGAATGGTCAAAATCGACGAACAGAGCAGGGACGAGTGCACGCCGCTGTTCATCGGATTCCGCGCGCAGGAATTCGTAGGCGAGCTCACCGGCAGAGACCTCGTCCTTATCTATCTTTTTGAGGAATTCCTTTGCCGTATCGCGGTCCAGAACGCGGATGCGGAAGCGGCTGCTGCTGAATTCGCCGAAGGAGCCGACCTCCTTGACAAAATCGAGATCGCTTTTGCCGCGGTTGATATACAGATCGTGGTAATCGTCATAGAGCTCGAGGTAGTCCATTTTCCAGAGCGCCTTGTCGGTGCAGTACCAGCGGAATTTTTTCTTGAACAGAACGATGACGATAATATTTTCAGCAAATTTCGGTTCCATTCGGATACTCCTTTCGCGGACAGAATCCGCAGCATTTATTTCCGTTATTATATCACATTAATACTTGAATTTCAATGGGAGAAGATAAAAAAAGTCTTTGAAAATGCTGCATCGGAGTAAAACCGGCAGCGGGCACTGCCCGCAGGCGCAGCCGTTCCGGCGCCGTTTTTATCCGGCATGCCGTTTTCCTGACGAATCCCCACAGGCACCTTCTTTTTGCGGTGCGGCGTCCTGCTCCGGACCTTTCCTTCCGAAGCGGATAAACGAAACAAGAATTGAAAGCATGGTCAGCGATTCGCTGACGATGCCGCCGAGCGAATGCACAAGTACGTCATAGAGCAGCCAGCAGGGCGACGCGCAGACAAGATTGACCGTCCGGATGCTGCGCGGACTGTCCGTCCAGTATGCAAAGGTACTGGAAACCGACGCTGCAAAAGCAAGCAGACTGACCGTACCGTTCCATGTCAGAATCAGAACGGCAGCAAACAGCCCCGCAATCGCCGCAGGGCACCATTTTTTCCGCACCAAGTCCCAGTCGCGGTATTTCATCATCAGCGCATTGCGCAGCATATTGACCGCAAGGCTCAGGCAGCCGCTCTTTGCATCCAGCAGGTAAAACTGCAAGCAGAACAGTCCCGAACCGATCAGCTGCATGAAAAAAAGTCCCCGGTTCGATTTGATCTGATAGGACAGAATAAAAACCGTCAGAGCAGCAAAGCCGATCCCCTGCATGAACCACTCAAACATTTCCCGTGCTCCTTATGCTGAAATCATCTGTCATATTATACCATGCCGCCGCCGAAAAAGCAAGCCGCCTTCACACGGCAAAGGCGCAATCGGAAAGCGGCGCGGCAAATCTGTGCACTTGACAATCTCCGGAACATCTGGTATACTAAATAACAAATATACCGACAGGGAGGCTCCGCATGAAGGACATCACACTGGTTCCGCTTGCACCGTCTGACCGCGAGCAGTTCATCAAAGACAATCAGGAAGCGTTCCGCTTCGGCGCGCTGGAAGAATTCGGCGTGCGCGATCAGCATTTCGAGGAGGAAGGCGAGATCATCTCGCGCAGTACGATCGGGCAGGCGATTGACGAGGGCGCGGCATACCGCATCATGCAGGACGGCAAGCCGGTCGGCGGGGCTGTCGTCCGCACGGAATTTGACTGCGGCGATCTGGAGCTGCTGTTCACGGCACCTTCTGTACACAGCAGGGGCATCGGCTATGCGGCATGGTGTGCAATCGAGGAAATGTACCCGCAGGTTGCCGTCTGGGAGACCGTGACGCCGTATTTTGAAAAGCGGAATATTCATTTTTATGTCAACCGCTGCGGCTTCCGCATTGTCGAATTTTTCAACAAATATCAAAGAGACCCGAACGAAACGGAAGATGAATCGTTTGAGATGTTCCGTTTTGAAAAGCAGCTGCCCGTGTCGCCGGAGGCAGTCAGGGAGCAGATTCGCCGCGTGACCTATTATGAGGATATCATGCAGCAGGCGGCGCAGATGCTTGAAGCGGAAAAGGACGCAGATACGCCCTCACCGGCACTGGCAGAGCTTCGCCGACAGCTCACGGAGTATTACGGCAGCGACGCATGGAAGCGGGATTTTGCGGCAGATGAAACGGGACTGCTGCCGGAAAAACTGCATCGCGGCGTGCTGTCCGAGGACGGTCTCTGGAATCTGCTGGAAGCGCTCGACGAGACGTTCCCGCAGCCCGATTCAGCCGAATAACAAAGAAAGCAGGGGCATCCGTTGCCCCTGCTGATTTTTTATGCAAGCCGATTGCTGTATCCGGCGCCGCAGAGAATGTGACCGCGCGCGGATGCAGCTCCCGCTATGGCTTTATTGCTTCGACAGAAGTATATTGCTGTTCCGGTTCATGTCATCAGATTTTCATTCAGCGGTTTTTTTAATATCTGCTGCGCGTTTTCCTGATAAAGACACAGCACTTCATGCGTATGCAACAAGAT
>CAMHUJ010000247.1 GCA_946188175.1 uncultured Ruminococcus sp. | reverse complement strand
GAGCGGCATGGCTTCCGCAGACCTGGGTGAAATGGCATCCGCAAAATACGGAGACAACGTCAATATCATCGTCTATACCGGCGGATGCAAGCAGTGGCGCACAAGCGGCATCAGCAACAGCGTCAACCAGATTTTCCGCGTAAAGAACAACGGTCTGGAGACACTTGTCTCTGATATGGGCAATAAAGCAATGACTGACCCTGCAACCCTTTCGGAGTTCATTCAGTTTTGCACCAAGAATTTCCCCGCAAACCGCTACATCCTTGATTTCTGGGATCACGGCGGCGGTTCTGTCACCGGCTACGGCTATGACGAAAAGCTCCGCAACGGCGGCTCCATGAATCTTGCCGGCATCAGCAAGGCACTGAAAGACGGCGGTGTGAAATTTGATATCGTCGGTTTCGACGCCTGCCTTATGGCAACTGCGGAAACTGCGCTGATGCTGAATAATTATGCAGACTATATGGTCGCATCCGAAGAAACGGAACCCGGCATCGGCTGGTATTACAAGGAATGGCTTACCAAGCTCGGCAGCAACACCTCCATGCCGTCCGCTGAAATCGGCAAGAATATCTGCGATGATTTCACGGATGCCTGCGCTATGAAGTGCCCGGGTCAGAAAACAACGCTTTCCGTGATCGACCTCGCTGAATTTGCAAACACCGTTCCGAAGGAACTCTCTGCTTTTGCAGATTCTGTCAGTGCAAAAATGGCGAAAGAGGAATATCAGGAAGTTTCCAGCGCACGTAATAATACAAGAGAATTTGCAACATCGTCGAGAATTGATCAGGTTGACCTTGTCGATCTCGCACTCAACATGAATACCACAGAGGGCAAAAAGCTCGCAGACGCGCTGAAAAAAGCTGTCAAGTACAACCGCACATCGACCAACATGACAAATGCGCACGGTGTTTCGATCTTCTTCCCGTATAAGCGCGCATCCTATGTGGACAATGCTTGCAGCACATACAGCCAGATCAATATGGATCAGTCCTACATGAAATGCATCAAACAGTTTGCAAGCCTTGAGACCAGCGGTCAGATTGCAGCCGGCGGCTCCGGTTCTCCGCTGACTTCCCTGTTCGGCGGCGTTTCCGGCGGTTCCTCCGGCAGCTCCGAGGTCATCGGCTCGCTGCTGAGCGGATTCCTGACCACTGCAATGAGCGGCGGCAGAAGCATTGACGGTCTGACACAGGATAACATCGGATTCCTGTCGGAATCTCCGCTTTCTGAGCAGGCTACCGCCGAATACCTCTCGCTCAACTATTTCGATACCAGCGCACTCCACTGGACTGAATCGAACGGTCAGTATCTCATGAGCCTGAACAAGCAGCAGTGGAAGCTCGTCAACTCGCTCGATAAAAACGTATTCTATGACGACGGCAAAGGCTATGTCGATCTCGGTCTGGACAACACCTTCGATTTTGACAATGACGGCAATCTCATTGCAGATACCGGACGCGACTGGCTTGCAATCAACGGTCAGGTCGTTGCGTATTATCATACCGATTCGATCTACAGTGGCGATAATTACACGCATTCCGGCTATATTCCGGCCCTGCTCAACGGCGACCGCGTCAAACTGCTCGTTGCATTTGACAACAATAATCCGAACGGCTATGTAATCGGTGCGGAAACCGATTACCGCAATAACGAAACGGAAACAGTTGCAAAGAGCATGACCGAAATCAAAGACGGCGACGAGCTTGATTTTGTCTGCGACTACTACACCTATGACGGCAAGTATCAGGACAGCTTCATGCTCGGCGAAAAGCTGACCGTCAAGGGCAATCTGACGCTCAGCAATGTTGATGTCGGCAGCGGCGCAATCAAGATCATGTACCGCTTCACCGATATGTACAATGAGGAATACTGGTCTGAGGCAATCATGCAGTAAGATTCGCAGCACCCTGCCGTCTGACAGGGTGCTGTTTTATGGAAAGGATTTCTATGCTCAGAATATTTGCATTGATCCTTCTTGTGATCAGCGTACTGACTTTTATCGTCTACGGGCTTGACAAGCATGCTGCAAAGGCGAAAACATGGCGCACACCCGAACGCAGACTGCTGCTCTTCGGGTTTGTCGGCGGTGCGGCAGGCGGACTGCTCGGCATGCTGATTTTTCATCACAAGACAAGGAAATTTTATTTCTGGCTTGTCAATCTGCTCGGGCTGACATGGCAGATTATAGCGCTCTGGTATATCGGCACGAAGCTCGCATCATAACAGAAAACCGCGGAACGCAGCATAAATCTGCATTCCGCGGTTTTATTTGCAATTTTACCTTATTTGGAAGGAGCAAGCTCTTCTGCTGTAATGAGCTTCGCAATCGCACGGAGGATTTTCAGGGTATCCTCACTGTCAACATTGCCGTTGCCGTTGACATCTGCATTGATCTTGCCCTGTGCCGTGATTTCAGCCTTGGGATCCTCTGCTGCGAATCTTGCAACGAGAACGGCATCCGAAACGTCGATCTGCGAATCAAGATTTGCATCGCCCCATACAGGACTGTTCGTCTGCGTGCCGGTATTTTTATCCGAAGACTCATCCTGCTTCGATGAAGTCGGCGTTGTATCAGTGGTTTCCTTTTCAGAGCTCGAACTCGAAGTCGTCACCGTCGTCTCAGACGTTGTCTTTGTCGTCGATTCGGTCGTCGGCTTTGTCACATCAATATTCGGCTGCGTGACGCGCGGCGAACCGCCCGGTGCAGGATTTGCACTGATCGAGCCCGTACCTGTCGTGCCGTCCGGCTCTGTGCCATAAATCAGCTTGCCGTTTTCATAAACCGGAATATTCGCGGTCTTTTTGCCGCCTTCATCCGGCAGACCCTTTGCGGAGTAGTCATTCGTCGCATCCCAGCCCTTGCCGTAATCCGGACAAACGATTGCAAGCAGGATCTCGCACTGCTGTGCGCCCTCAGAAACCGGAAGAATCGCTCTGCCGTCCGGGAATGTGACCTCGACATAGTAGATATCACCGTCATACTGCTTCGGCTCGGAGATTACAGCCGGTTTCACGCCGGAATACATCTCAGACTGGTTCCGGTCACAGCGAAGAACAACCTTCGTCGGATCGTAGCCTGCGGTTTTCAACTCGCTTGCATCAAAGAAATAGCGCATCGAGAGATTGTCCACGCAGCGTGCCGGCCATGCGGTATGGTTTGTCAGCTTCATGCTGACCGTCGTACCGCCGGAATCATGCGTTGCCTTTGCCTCGACAAAGAACTCATCGTCACGCTCGTCCGGATACGGGAATGCCGGATCGCCCTTGCCGCCGTATTCCGAGACCATTTTACAAAGCAGCGCAGTGAAGCCTGCATTATAGTCGGTCGCAACCTCATTATTGATATAGTTGTTGCGGTCGTCAACATATTTGCCGGATTCATCAGGACCGCCGACCAGTGCGCCATACAGAATGTGACGGCTGTTTTCCGGCAGCTTGAAATCATTTTTCCAGGAGCCGTGCGCGGTACGGTGATGCGGATTGCGCGGAGAATTTTCCGCATAGCCGACAACATAAGGAATCTTGTTCGGGTTATCGCCGAGCGTGTAGTTCATCTGCGTCTCGTAAAGCTCCTTATAGGTGCTGTACTTTGCATCATCCTTGAACAGCGTATCCGCAGCGACTGCGGTAATAAAGCCGACCGTATTCGCATAGCGCAGGCAGCCCCACGAGTCAACATAAACCAGTCCGCCTGCCTTATGGCGGGAAGAATCAGACCAGTAATCGAGATGCTTCCTGATCTGCTCAACCCATGTTTTATCGCCGGTATTGATCGCATAGAGAAGCGTG
Organism: uncultured Ruminococcus sp.; assembly: GCA_946188175.1. Lineage (GTDB taxonomy): Bacteria > Bacillota > Clostridia > Oscillospirales > Ruminococcaceae > Firm-04. The sequence goes on along the minus strand of CAMHUJ010000247.1, from coordinate 364 downwards.
CCGCCCTGCTGCACATCATCCCAGCACTGAGACCACGAATATTTCAGTGTATCGCCCTGACCGAGCTCATGACCGAGGTTCGGGATATAGCCCTTTGCCTGATCAAGATATGTCTGATCGCCTGTAGCGATGTACAGCCAGTTTGCACAGTAGAACAGATCGTCATAGAACTGTCTGGACTGATAGAAGCCCTGTGCATCGGTATCATTGTATCCGGCGTCGCTCTTGTCGGCGTCAGCCATTTTCAGATAATTCTTTGCGTGCTTGATATAGCCCTCCAGCACGGAATCATCGACTCTGCCCTTCAGCGCACAGGCACCGGCAGCAAGCGCTGCACCCATTTCCGCGGTGACAGCAGAAGCAT
>CAMHUJ010000246.1 GCA_946188175.1 uncultured Ruminococcus sp. | reverse complement strand
AAATGCCCGTCCTCGCGTCTGAATTTTGCCGCATTGCCGTTGAGCGAGGTCATCATGCTGTTATTTCCGACATACATACCCGATACAAAACCGATTGTCACGACCAGCATCGCAAAGATCATCAGATAGCGTTTCCAGTCGCGCAGCAGATCACGCCAGACCCGCTTGCGCAGCGGATTCTTCGGACGCTTTCCGAACGAAATCTTCTCCATACTGCCGCCCCCTTACCATTCCAGCTCGGCGGCTGTGATCTTTTCTGTATTGCGGTCATCGTGGCGGATTTTTCCGTCGCGCAGCTTGATGACATGGTCTGCCATGCGCCGGATCGCTTCATTATGCGTAACCATAATGATCGTATTTCCGTACTTTTGATTCACTTCCTCGATGAGCTGCAAAATCTCCTTGGAAGTGGTATAATCGAGGGCGCCGGTCGGCTCGTCGCAGAGCAGAATATCCGGATTTTTGACGATTGCTCTGCCGATTGAAACGCGCTGCTGCTGACCGCCGGAGAGCTGATTCGGCAGCTTGTAGCGATGCTCAAACAGACCGAGAATCTTGAGCAGCTCGTCAATATCCAGCGGTTTGTCAGAGAGATACGCGCCGGTTTCAATGTTCTCCTTGACATTGAGATTCGGAATGAGATTGTACGACTGGAACACATAGCCCAGATGCTTGCGGCGGTAGCGCGTCAGGCTCTTTTCGTTCATGTCTTCGAGCTTGTCGCCGTTAATCAGGATTTCTCCCTCATCCGCGCCGTCAATGCCGCCGAGGATGTTCAGCAGCGTTGATTTGCCCGAGCCGGACGGTCCGAGCAGCACGCAGAATTCGCCCTTGCTGACCGTGAAATCCAGTCCGCGCAGAACATCCTGCTTTGTGTCGCCGCTGCCGAAGCTCTTTTTCAGCCCGTGCACCTCTAAAAATTTTCTTTCTGCTTCGCTCATGTTCATTTACCTCTTTTCTGTTCGCATTCGGATGTCTTTTTTTCGGGCAAAACAAAACGGACATGACCGAAAGCCATGTCCGTGAACGTCATATCCAGACTCCATGCATAGCTTACGGCAGTTTCACCCGAAAAGTTATACATGAGTCTCGCAAATTAAAACAAGCCAGACCCGAAGGCCAGGATGTTGACTTGTTGCTCGAAAGAGCTTGCTACTCCCTCATTACGCTTTTATTCTAATACAGAAAAAATGATTTGTCAATAGCTGATTTTGTTTTTCCTCATATTTTCGCAGATTGAATAAAAGCGTCCGGATTTCGGGCGGTGATAACATGCAGGATTTCTATTGCTTCCGGCAGGATCCGCAGTCACACCCGCAGAACGGTTTTCCTTTTTTTATCCCGTATCATCAAGATCACGATTGCAGCCGTACAGGCATTGCAGTCCGCGCTCTTTTCGCGCAGTATGCAGGCGTTCCGGACGTCACCGGCTTGCCGGTATCCGCCAGACTGCGCGTTCACACAAAATTGTCCTCTGCAAATTAGTTGTTGCTAACCGCGGAGTAAAAATAATGGATTAGGCTTCGCTAACCGTTAGCGTTGTATCACTTCTCTCCTGATTTGTCAAGCAGTTTTTGGAATAAAAACGTATTTTCGTGAGTTTGAATAATAGTATTTTACGCGAACGAAACGAGTTGTACTGTCTGTCAATGCATGCATTGCAGCGCTGATCGCTTTGCAGCCGGCCGCACGCATGCTCTGCGCCGCTTTCACCGGTCATCTCACGCAGCAGCATTCCGCAGAAACAAATCGCCGGTGCATCCGTTCTCATCGGATATACCGGCGTGATTTCTATGTGTGCAGGGGCTTGCTTTTCGTGCGGTTTTGTGGTATACTGTATCCGTTATCACCCCTTCCGGAACGCAAAAAAAATACGTATCATTCTCTGTGGATTGCACAGAGAACGACACGCAAGTGGGTTGATGCCCCCCTTGCGGAAGCATTGGGGAGCAACATGAAAAAAGGGGGATTTGGGAGCAGCATAAGCCTCCCTGAGAAGTAGAAAACAATCTTGAGTTCCGGTGTCAGTGAACCGGATGATAGAGGAATCTGCCGATTGCCTCGTTCAGCTTTGCAATCTGCGACGCATCGGTCACGGATGCCTCCAGCTGAATCTGCTGTTCACGGTCGAGCGTAAAAATACCCATAATGGATTTTGCATCGACGGAATAGTTGCCGACATGAAGCTGTGCCTCAAAGCGGAACTGGCTCATGACGTTGACGAACTCGGCAACATCAGCAATTTCGGGAAGATAAACGGTGGTTACGTACATCGTTCTTACCTCACTTGATCCTTTCCATAAACCGGACAGATATTATCGGAAAAACATGTGGTGTACGGGGATGCCGCGCGCACAGCGTGACGAGAGGGGGATGCACGGCTGAAATCTGCCGCTTGCTCCCGCGCACCGAATCTTGTTGGAGGGTTGTCATGAATCACCCTACGTAAAATATACACCATATATAGTGAAAAGTCAAGCAATATTGCACCATTTTGTACACCTGACCGATTTTTCGGAGGACAATCGTATTTCTTTTTTGCATTCCAAATATACTATAGGGGATGCACAATCTTTTATTGTTGAATTTGTGCAACTTGCATAGGAGATCGTTATGAAATTCAAAATACTGACACTCGGCTGCAAGGTCAATCAGGCGGAGAGCTCCGGACTTGCAGCCGTACTGCGCGGCATGCAGCTCGAGGACGCGGAAACCGCTGACGATGCAGATATTCTGATTGTCAACAGCTGCGCCGTGACCGTGGAATCCGTCCGCAAGACAAAGCAGCTTCTGCGCAGCCTCAAAAAGAAGAATCCGGAGGCGAAGCGGCTGCTGACCGGCTGCTGGCCGCAGGCGTTTCCGGAGGACGATTTTTCCGAAGCGGATTTCGTCACCGGAACAAAGAACCGCGAGGCACTGCTGGAATGGATTTCCGCACAGAGCGATCTGCCGCAGAAGAACATCCCGACCTACAGCAGCGGCGACGTCTTTTCTCCCCTGCCCTGCGCCGATACCACGCGCACGCGCGCGTTTCTGAAAATTCAGGACGGCTGCAATCAGTTTTGCAGCTACTGCATCATCCCCTTTGCACGCGGCAGATGCCGCTCTATGCCGCCCGAACGGCTCTCAAACGAAGTAAAGACACTTGCCGGAGCAGGCTTCCGCGAGATCGTGCTGACCGGCATCAATCTCGGCTTCTTCGGTACGGATACCGGACAGACGCTGGCAGACGCCGTCGAGCTCTGTGCACAGCAGGAGGGAATCCTCCGCGTCCGGCTCGGCTCACTCGAACCCGAACGCATGGACGCCGAAACGCTCCGCCGGTTCGCAGCATGTGAAAAATTCTGTCCGCAGTTTCATCTCTCGCTGCAAAGCGGCTGCGATGCCGTCCTCAAGCGCATGAACCGCCGCTATGACACGGCGCAGTACCGCGCACTTGCGGAGGAGATTCACAGGCTCTTCCCCGATGCAGCCCTCACGACCGATGTCATCGTCGGATTTCCGGGCGAGACAGAGGAACAGTTTGCGGAGACCTGCCGCTTCGTGCAGGAGATCGGATTTACGAAGGTACATGTTTTTCCGTATTCCGCGCGCGAGGGCACCAAAGCCGCTTCGTTCCCCGATCAGGTCCCGCAGGATGTCAAAATGCGGCGCGCCGGAAGGCTGACCGAGATCGCAAATGAGATTCGCAGGGCACATCTCAGCCGGTTCACCGGACGGCAGGTCAGCGTGCTCGTCGAGGGGGAGAAACAGCAAAATGCACAGCGGTTTTACCAAGGGCACACGCCGGATGGTACACTTGTGAAAATTTTTCCGGAAAATGCAGAAAAGGGTTTGCAGAATTCCGTGATTTGTGTTACAATAGAAGGGTATGAGGATGACTGTGTCACCGGCAGGATTGCGCCCTGCTGAGATGCGGCATCCGGACGGGGCTTCTGTCCCTATTCTATGTTAATGGAGGCTGATTCGTTCATGGCAGTTTATCGGATTTATACGGAGAAAAAGCCGCAGTTTGCAGTAGAGGCACAGTCGGTGCTCGCAGACCTGCGCACCGCATTGCGGCTTGATATCATGGCTGTGCGCGTGCTGAATCGCTACGACGCAGACCGGATTGAGGAGGAGGATTTCCGGCGGGCAATCCCGACGGTGTTCTCTGAGCCGGCAGTTGATTATGTTTATGAGAAGC
>CAMHUJ010000245.1 GCA_946188175.1 uncultured Ruminococcus sp. | reverse complement strand
ACCGGCGCGTTCATCGACCAGATGGCAACGCTCCTCGGCATCACTGCGGACGAAATGGATGCACTCTCGCTGAAAGCCGAAAAGCGCTATCCGATCGCTTCGCGCTGCGGCGTGTTCGCGAAATCCGATATCCAGCCGCTGCTCAATCAGGGCGCAAAGCGTGAGGATATCGCGGCGAGCATCTTTCAGGCGGTCGTCGATCAGACCGTTTCGGGTCTTGCACAGGGCAGAACCATTGAGGGTACCGTGCTGTTTCTCGGCGGTCCGCTCTCCTTTTTGCAGGGTCTGCGGCAGGCTTTCGTCCGGACGCTGAAGCTCGACGATGCACACGCGATCTTCCCCGAAAATGCACCGGTGTTCGTTGCCTACGGCTGCGCGATGTACGCGGCACAGTCCGTCGGACCGATGACGCTCGCCGAGGCGCAGGACAAGCTCGAACATGCGGAGACCGGCGGCAATACCGTCACCGGCGAGCCGCTCTTCCGCAGCCGGAAGGAATATGAAGCGTTTATCGAACGGCACAAGGCGCATGATCTGCCCTTTGCCGATCTGCATACCTACAGGGGCGATGCCTATCTCGGCATCGACGCGGGCTCGACGACTACGAAGCTCGTGCTGATTACCGGCGACGGCGATCTGCTTTATCAGTATTACGCGGCGAACCGCGGGCAGCCGCTCGACAGAATCGTCAAGCAGCTCAAAAAAATCTATGCCGAAAAGAATCCCGATCTGCATATCCGCGCTTCGGCGGTCACGGGCTACGGCGAGGACTTTATCCGCGCCGGTCTCGGCATCGACTTCGGCATCGTGGAGACCGTCGCGCATTTCAAGGCGGCTTCCTATTTCTGCCCCGATGTCGATTTTATCATGGATATCGGCGGACAGGATATCAAATGCTTTAAGATCCGCAATCACAGCATCGACAGCATTATGCTCAATGAAGCCTGCTCCTCGGGCTGCGGCTCGTTTATCCAGAGCTTCGCGCAGGCGCTCGGCTATGATATCGCGGAATTCTCGCAGCTCGGACTGTTCGCGGAGCATCCGGTCGATCTCGGCTCGCGCTGCACCGTCTTCATGAACAGCTCCGTCAAGCAGGCGCAGAAGGACGGCGCGACCATCGAGGATATTTCCGCAGGTCTGTCCTCGTCGATCATCAAAAATGCTGTCTATAAGGTTATCCGTGCAAAATCCGTGGATGAGCTCGGCAAAAATATTGTCGTGCAGGGCGGCACCTTCCTCAATGACGCCGTGCTGCGGTCGTTTGAAATGGAACTCGGGCGCGATGTCATCCGTCCGGCGGTCTCCGGTCTTATGGGCGCATTCGGCGCGGCACTCTATGCAAAGGAGCATGCCCCCGAACAGACTGCGACGATCACTGCGGAGAAAATCGCGGATTTCAGCTATCAGACCAGAAGCGCAAAATGCGGTGGATGTACCGCACACTGCGCACTGAATATCGTCATTTTCCCGGACGGCGGCAGATACATCTCCGGCAACCGCTGCGAACGCGGTGCGGGCAAAAAACAGACCGATGATATCCCGTCGCTCTATGATTATAAATATAAACTGATTCTGAAACAGGATCAGCGTCCGGTCTTCGGCAAACGGCGCGGTACGGTCGGTCTGCCGCTCGCGCTGAGCTACTACGAGCAGATGCCGTTCTGGTCGGAGCTCTTTACGCGGCTCGGATTTGCCGTAAAGCTCTCGCATGAAAGCGACCGCGATATGTATTATAAGGGACAGCATACGATTCCTTCGGATACCGTCTGCTATCCGGCAAAGCTCGCACACGGTCACATCGAGGACCTGCTGGAGCAGGGCGTCGATTTCATCTTCTGGCCGTGCATGAGCTATAATTTCGATGAGGGATGCAGCGACAATCACTATAACTGTCCCGTTGTTGCGTATTATCCGGAGCTGCTGCGCGCCAATAACAGCAAGCTCACCGAGCAGAATTTCATTACGCCGTATATGGACCTGAACCGGCAGAAGGGCGTGTATCTTTCGCTGAAAAATGCACTCGCCAAATGGCAGATTCCGGCTGCGGAGCTGAAAACCGCGCTGAAACAGGCATATGCCGCGCAGATGCAGTACCGCATGAATATCGCGCAGGAGGCGCAGCGCATCATTACCGAGGCGCGGAAGCAGGGCAGAAAGATCATTGTCCTCGCAGGCAGACCCTATCACATCGATAAGGAGATCAACCACGGCATCCATAAGCTGATTACCAGCCTCGGCATGGCGGTGATCAGTGAGGATGCGGTCGCTTCGCTCGCAATGGTCGGCAAGCTCGGCGTGCTGAATCAGTGGACCTATCATTCGCGGCTCTACCGTGCGGCGAAGTTTGTCAACGATCAGCCGGATATGCAGCTCGTGCAGCTTGTCTCCTTCGGCTGCGGCATCGACGCCGTGACGACCGATGAGGTGCGTGCGATCCTCGAAAAGGGCGGCAAGCTCTATACACAGCTCAAGATCGACGAGATCAATAACCTCGGCGCGGCGAAAATCCGCCTGCGCTCGCTGGTCGCGGCTATGGAGGAGCATCCGGTGCAGAAACCGGAGAAGGCATCCGAACCGGCACCGGCGCGCGTCCCCGTGACAGTTTAAGAACGGCAGAACCCTGAGGAGGGCTTATGAAAAAGCTGTGGACATTGCGGCTGGACTGCTGTCGGGCTGGGCGGTCTTGGAAAATACGGCGCTGCTGCGTGTGAAGCATTATGCTGCCGCGATGCAGGGGCTGCCGCGGATTGTTCAGATTTCCGATCTGCACAAACGGCAGTTCGGTGCGGGCAATCGCAGGCTGATCCGGAAGGTCGCTGCCTGCAAGCCGGAGTATATCCTGATCACCGGCGATCTCATTTCGCGGACCGTGACCGATTTTACCGGTACGGAGCAGCTCCTGCGCAGGCTCGGTGCACTCGCGCCGGTCATTGTTGCAGAGGGCAATCATGAAGCCGATCTGCCGCCGGTGCTGTATGCGGAATTCCGTGCGGCGGTGCGGCGGAGCGGTGCGAAATATATCAAAAATGAGATCATGCAGCTCGGCGGGATTCATCTTGCGGGGCTTGCACTGTCGTCCGATTACTTCCGCGGCGGCGGGCTGCTCGGATTCCGCGGCGAGAAAATCTGCACGAAGAAAACACTGCGCCTGCGGCTCGGCAAATGCCCTGCGCATACGCTGCTGCTCGCGCATGATCCGCTGCGCTTCCCCGCCTATGCGGAATGGGGCGCGGAGCTGACACTCTCGGGACATGTGCACGGCGGTGCGGTGCGTCTGCCGCTGCTCGGCGGACTGCTTTCGCCGGAGCGCAAATTCTTTCCGAAATATGACAAGGGCAAATTTCGGCGCGGGGATTCCGAGATGATCGTCAGCGGCGGGCTCGGCAAGCTGCGGCTGTTCAATCCGCCGGAAATCTGCCTGATCACATCGGTGCCGCGGCACGACAGAATCCTGCAAAAAAAGACAGGACACACCGCGGAGACCGCATAGCAGGCTGTATGTTTTCCGCAGAACAGGTTACAATTTTTCTGCGGACGGAACAAAAGGCACCGGCAGCTTTTCTCTGCCGGAAGGGAGCATGACTTATGGAGCACAGGAAATACCGGCATCTTTTTTCGACGGTATTCGGCATACTGCTGCTCGGAATGCTGACATTCTGGTTCGGCATGATCTGGGCGCATTATTACGCAGATATTATTATTGAGCCGTTCTTCCGGCGCGGAAACTGGGTCGTCGTACTGATTTATCTGGTGCTGACGGAGCTGGTTTTCAAAGCCTATCACTGCACGAAGTTCGGCTATCTCAAACGCAGTGACCTGATCTACTATCAGTTGATCGGCGTCTCGATTGTCAATGTGATCACCTATTTCCAGATCAGCGTCATCGGCCGCCGCTTCATGGCACTTGCGCCGATGATCCGGCTGACCTTGCTCGACTACTTCACGATCATCTGCGCGGCGTTTCTGGTCAGCGCACTGTATTTCCGGCTGTACCCCCCGCGCCGGCTCGTTGTTGTATACGGCTCCCCGACGGCGGCGGAGCTCGTGATGAAAATGAGTACCCGCGTGGATAAATATATGATCTGCGAATCCGTCAGCGCAGAAACCGACTTTGACCGCATCTGTGAACGCATTACACAGTATGACGGCGTGATTATCCATGATGTGCCGTCACAGAGGCGCAATGATCTGGTCAAGTT